>CAZYDL010000063.1:0-13434 GCA_964646305.1 uncultured Desulfobacula sp.
AAAGGGCAAAACCAATATTTGATTTTAAATAATAAGGAAAAAATAGATGCTTTGTGGAGACATTACAAAGACGGCTATATCGTTACAATTACAATGTCAAACAATCAAAAGATTGTAAATACAGACAGTAAAAAAATTAATATTGAACAAAATGAAAAAGTACTTTTTGAAGTTGAGTTGAGATGTATAGTTGACTCTGGAAATATCGATGTGTATCCGTCAAAAGACAAAGGATTATTAACCGAGGAAGAAAAAGAGATCGAATTAAGGTATAAAGATTTACATATCTATGCAATCGGTCATGGTACAGGCGTTGATTGGAATAGAAATAAATACAAAGAAATGGAAATCTGGGCAGATTTTATTCCTGCAGTTGAAGTTCCGCAAATGACTGCAAATACCAATGAAAAAGCAGATAATACACTGGAATTTTCATTATTAAAAACATGTGAAAAAAATAAAGAAGTAATTGAAAAACTTGAGGATTTTGTAAAAAATTATGAAACATGGATAAAAAGTCAAAATCAAAAAGCGAATCAAGAGGATGAAGAAGATAAAAATACTGCACTAAAAATTATAAAAAATCTAACTATTGCTAAAAAAAGAATGCAAAATGGGGTAGCGCTTTTAAAAAATGATCACAATTCAAGAATCGCTTTTGCAACAATGAACAAAGCCATGCTTATGCAATGGATATCAAATGATAGAAATAATGGAATTCCGAAAGAGCAAACTCAATACAAATGGAGGCCATTCCAATTAGCTTTTATTTTGATAGCTTTAGAATCTGTCACAAACGAAGATAGCAATTACAGGGATACATTAGATCTCATCTGGTTCCCAACAGGTGGGGGCAAAACAGAGGCATATCTTGGTCTTATGGCTTTTTTGTTTATCTATCGCAGATTGAAATATCCAGCAAGTTCTGGCGGAACAATATCAATTATGCGATACACGTTGCGGCTTTTAACGTCGCAACAATTTTTAAGAGCAAATAGAGTAATATTAGCATTAGAATTGATTAGGCAGAATAATGAAGATAAATTTGGTCACGAAACATTTTCTACAGGCTTATGGGTTGGTCTTGCAAGTTCTCCAAATACTTTCAATCAAGTACAAAAGATTATAGAGAAAGACCAACTTAGCAAATTAATATTAAGGGAGTGCCCCTGGTGTAATGCTAAGTTTAAAAGAGAAAATTATATATTAAAGAATGATAGCTTTAATTTTACATGCACAAATAGTCGATGTGATTTTGGGAAAATTAACAACAATGTATTGCCGTGTAATATTATTGATGAAGCTTTATATAAAAATCCACCGAGCTTATTAATAGCAACTGTAGATAAATTTGCAAGGCTGGCATGGGAGGAACGAGCTGTTAGCTTTTTTGGTAAAGGTGGCAACAGGCCGCCAGAGCTGATCATCCAGGATGAGCTTCATTTAATATCGAGTGCTTTGGGTTCAATTGTTGGGCTTTATGAAGTGGCAATAGACACCGCATTAATCTCACGGGGGATGAGAGCTAAATATATTGCTTCAACCGCAACAATAAAAAATGCTGAAAAACAGATCCAGACACTTTTTGCACGAAAGATGACCATATTCCCACCGCCAGGAATTAGATATGATGATTCCTATTTTGCTAAAACTGTTCCATTAGAAGAAAAACCAGGCAGATTATATATTGGATATCTTGCACCTTTGCTTAGCAGGCAACATTGCCTTGAACCATTAGCAGGGGCTCTTCTATCTGCCCCTGTAAAACTTTTCAAAGACAGTGAAGAATATTTAGATAAATGGTGGTCTCAGGTTGTTTATCATGGAAGTTTAAGAGGAGTTGGAAACAGCCGAACGCTTTATCAAAGTGGTGTAATTTCTTATTTGAATAAAATGACAGTTGAAAATCTTAACAATGATATAGAAGAAGAGTGTTCTTATTTTTTAAAACATAATAAAAAGCCTGAAAGTATTGATGGTTATAAAAATATTGAAGATATAGATGTAAAAACAATAGTTAATAAATATGTGCCTGTTAGAAATCTAAATATTAAAACTCTTACAAGTAATCAAAGCGCTGAGGAAAATATCCAGACTTTTGATGCATTGGTTAAAGAAAAGGATGAGATTGACTCCATTGATGTAGTTCTTGCAACAAACATGATTTCAGTAGGATTGGATGTTTCAAGACTTGCTTTAATGATTATCAATGGACAACCCCTGACCACAGCAGAGTATATACAAGCAAGTAGTAGAGTAGGGCGTAGCGAAACACCAGGTGTTGTATTTATAAATTACTATAAAACACAGGCAAGGAGTTTGTCGCATTATGAAAATTTTAAATCATACCATAATGCTTTTTATCGTTTTGTAGAGCCGTCAAGTTTGACACCTTTTACATATCAAGCCAGGACTCGGGCTTTGCATGCTGCTTTGGTTATTGCTGTAAGGTATAGTAATGTGGGACTTGCTAGCAATGAGTCGTCAGGAAAATTTGACTCTAACAATGAATTATTTAAAAAAATAATCAAAAATATGAAAATTCGGTGTTCTTTAGCGTTGGGAAATAAAAAAGAGACTATAAATAAAGTGCATAAACATATTGACGAGCTGGTTGATTCCTGGCAACAGGAAGTTCATTTTTGTCAGGAAAATAAAATAAAGTTAGTTTACAATTCAAATGATAGAAGCTTTAGTAATTTGATTTGTAATTTCGATGAAGAAAAAGGCTTATGGCAAACATTACAATCGATGAGAAATGTTGAAGACTCAGCTTTGGTAAAACTTTTAAAAGGAGTAAAATAAAATAATTAAAACCGAACAAAAATATACTCCGGTTAGATTCTCACATTTGACTGCATATGCAAGCATAGGCTCTATTATCAGAAATACTGATGATAAATTAATGACAATTATTGATACAAGATATTGGACAAATAGGGCAGGCAATATTTCAGCAGAAATCATCCCTTATGTTGATAGGGTTTCATTGAATTTAGGTATTGATAAAAAACTAAGGATACCGCCAAAAGCCAAGGAAAATGATAAAGGCGAACTTATTGGCAGTTATCTGCCAGCTGTTTTATTTCCCACCTATGCGGTTTGCAAAAAATGTGGATTCCTTCATAATAATCCATGGAGAACACAAAAGATAAGCTATAGTGATAAAGCTATATGTGAAAAATGTGGCAGCTTGTTAGAACAAGTTACCTGGTGTGCTGTTAACAACAAAGGGTGTTTAGATGATGTCCCCTGGCATTATATTTGCCATCAAAAATCCAACATTAATTGTAAAGTAAATTTTAATGCAACTTATTTAAAGTTTGACACTAAGGCTAATGGGATAAAAATAATTAAATGTACTAAATGCAATAGCTGGAATTATTACGAAAAAGCAAAACTATCTATTATCAACAAACTACAACCCTGGATTTATGACAAGTCACCGATGTCCGACGAAGATGACGTTGTAGAAATATTAGAGGTGAATAATCCCGGAGTTTATTTGCCTGAAACAGATAAGGCACTTGTAATTCCTCCTGAATCACGAATTTGTAAAACCAGTATAATTCATAGATTGTTTAATAATTCCAAACTATGCAGAGAAATTGATAATATTAAAATGCCATTAAGAAAAAAAGGGGCAATAAAAAAAGCTGCAACTAAATTTAGATGTAGTGTTGAAGATATAAAAGAGTCATTAAAACAAATAAATAATGGTTATCCATTTTTTGGAAATAGTATTACTGTCGGAGAATTATTTAAAGATGAGTATAAAGCTTTTTTAACACCTTTAGATAATATGTCAGATGAAGAAGATTTTGTAACAGATCATCAAACAAACCAATGGCGTGACCTTGAAAAAATCAATTTGTCAGGAGAATTATTATCAATAGTTACGATGATAGATAAACTCATTATTGCAAAAAGAGTTAGAGAAATTCAAGTATTCAAGGGTTTTTATCGTAGTTCCAGTGAAAATCCTGAAAATTTAGTACCACCGGATATTATTGGTAAAAGTAATTGGTTGCCGGCAATTGAACTATTTGGCGAGGGGTTGTTTTTTACATTGGATGAAAATATATTATCTAAATGGGAAAAAATAGAGGGCGTGCGAAAAAGAGCTGATGAGATAGCTAAAAGATATGAAAAATCTGAAGTGATAATTCGTCCAGATATCGTTATTACTTCAAGATTTTTATTGTTACACACTCTGGCACATTTACTTATCAGGGGGCTTGAATCAACTGCAGGGTATCCCGCAGCATCACTTAAAGAGAGAATTTATTGCTCAAGAGACCGAAAAATGGCTGGAATTTTGATTTATACTGTTGTTGCAGATATTGTAGGCTCATTAGGAGGGATTATAGAAAGTGCGGAACCAAAGGCCTTATTATCTCTTTTAGATAGTGTATTTAAACATGCACAGTGGTGCTCCAATGACCCTGTATGCACAGAACATGAAGGGCAAGGACCGGGCTGGCTAAATCGTGCCGCTTGCCATGCCTGCTCACTAATTCCTGAACCAAGTTGTGATTATTATAATATTTTATTGGATAGAGTTTTTATTAAAGGAAATGAAAACTTGGGTATCCCCAATTTTTTAGATTTTATTATGGAAAATATCTATGGGTGATTGCCCTTTATGTAATAAATTCTCTGGAAATAGAAAATGTCTTTTAAATGATCTTAGCATTTGTAGATTTTGTTGCTCTAAACTCCATGAATACAATAAATGTAAAGGATGTTCATTTCGTGTTTGGACTCCGGGATGTACAGAAGAGAAAGATGCGGTAAAAGGGGTAAAAGAAAATTTAGATAGGGGCAATATCAAGAGCGTTACTGAGTTTTTGCGCAGGAAAGATGAGGTAAGGAGTAAAAGAAAATACAGATTACCTGGCGAAGAAGATTTAAATAAAGATCAAGATCAGGTATATGACCTCCCGGAAGATGGGCAATTTTTAATTGTTGGTGGCCCTGGTACAGGAAAATCTGTTGTAGCACTTCTAAGAGCTTTAAAATATCATAATAATAACGACTATATTTTTTTAACATATAATCATGTCTTGAACTCTGCGACACATCAACTTATTGATGTTAATTTGATAAGTTCGACCATTACACAATGGTTTTATAAGTTACAAATCAAATTAACAAAAAAATTTATGCCTGAATTTGAGCCACATAAACCGATTTATGATGAAGTAAAAAAAAGATTTGAGGCTTTAGGGCTTGAAGCAACATCGCAACATATCATCATAGATGAGGGACAGGATATGCCCCCTGAATTTTATGAAACGCTGATGTATGCTGCTTTAGAGAACTTTTTTATTGTGGCCGATCAAAATCAACAAATTACAGATGATCATTCAAGCAGGCAAGATCTTACAGACCTATTAGCTCTTGAGGCAGCAGAGGTGATTGAATTAAAGGAGAATTACAGAAACTCTCACCCCATAGCTCTTTTAGCCAGACATTTTTTTACTGACCCATCAAGCCCACCTCCAAACTTACCCTCAAAGTCGAAAACATCACTTGGGACTCCCATCTTATACGAATATAAAATTTTTCATGATTGTGTAAAAATGATACTAAGAGAGGCAGATAAAGATGATAGAAATTTAATCGGTGCTGTTGTAGCAAATGAGAATATAAGAGATAGTTATTATAAGGCATTAAGTTCGGTTGACATAAATCTCGACAATCCAAGACCAATAATATCAACCTATTCAAGCAACGATAAAGAAGGTGTAAATATTGATTTTAGTGCTGGTGGGGTTGTTGTCCTTAATGATAAATCTATAAAAGGAATAGAATTTGATATTGTTTTTATTATAGTAGATGGATTTAAAATTTATAACAATAATATTGATAGTATGAAAAAAAGATTTTACGTTATGAGTTCAAGAGCTATTAAAAAATTAGTGCTTTGTAAAAGTGTTAAATATGGAGGTGGAGTTGAACAAATTCTTCCAAATGATGAAAATATATTAAAAATACAAAAGGTTTAACTATGACTAAAAAAAATAGATGGTTTTTTCCTACCAATACAAACAATATGAGGATAATAATAGCTCAAGGTCTATTGGCAAGTCCTGATGGATTCAAAAAATATTATGCAGATGCATTAGAGTTATTGCCTGGATGGATTCCAATATATAAAAATATAATTCCACCCGATATCTTAAAGAAAGGAGTTAGCGAAAGAGCTAACCTTACACCATGTATCATCGAGTTTGATCTAAAACCTATGAACGGCGAAATTAAAATTTTTAAAGAGAATGACTTAATTAATATTAAAATCGACGATATTGATAAGGAAGTGATTGATGCTTTATATATTTTGGCCCCACTCCCATTATCCTCTATATTTAAAATAATATTTCAAAATAATGAAGATAAAAAACAATTTGAGAATGATGCTAAAATTCGTAGCAATGTCATATTAGAAGGACTAACACTTAACTCAACAAAAGCGGATCAAAAACTTTTTAAAACTGAATCTACATTTCTTAATAATTCAACAAACCTCATTCCTACCGATGAAACAATGCTCGATTATAAGAAAATTAATTATCAAAAAGTTTACTCTTATGGTGGTTTGCTGTTAACTATGTTCTATTTTGCCAAAAATGGAAATAGGAGTAATGAAATATATCATTCTATTAATGAACTGCAGGATTTATCTCAATCTAAAGAGAATGACATTTATTTAATTTATCAATACTTTAAGGATTCAAACAAAGGTACAGAGCTAAATCCCAAAGAGATTATATATAATGGTCTTATAGAGATAGCTATGAAAAATAAGGATTTCAAAGAAGATGTTATAGAGCTTTTAGAATCAGATAAGTGGGATGAAAAGTATAAAGAGAGAACACAAAATTTAACAGAGAAATTGAAAACATTTGAAATGATTGGTGCTGGTGATAAAACTGTATCTGATCACTTTAAAGAAGCGAAAACACCATTGGAAAAAATATTACTTATGCTTTTCCTCCGCGAAGGTAGTGACGCTTTAATGGATTATAACCTCGATATATTCAGCGAAGATGATTATATACAATTTGCAATGATGTTTGGTATAAGAGATCAATTTAGTAAAGTTCCAAAATTTTTACGGGAGTTTAATGGGCTGCAAAGCTTAATTTCACACAAAATGGCTATATACGCCCATAAACAAGCTAACAGTACATTACAATTTAAAAATCTCAAAACACCCTTGACTCTTATGGACATGTTGCAAAATAATAGATTTAAAAAATGGTTTGCCAATTTTTTAAAAATTGAAGATTGTTTTCAAACAAACATAACTATTCCAATAGGTGATTATAAATTAAAAATTGCTAATTCAAGAATGGAGATAGCCTTTGATGGTATTGTGAAAACGCCTATTGCTGAATTAAAAGAAGAAAAGTATTTTAAATTTATATCAAAATATAAATTTAAAGAATATAAAAAATATTTTGATAAATATCAGCAATTAAAACAGTGAAAATAATTCCAGCCTCACCATACAAAACTAATAGTAGAGCAGAATATAGAATATTTGATAAACTAAGGGAATCTTTTGTAAATAATAATCGATACCTGGCTTTTCATTCCTTAAATTTAACTAAACATGAAACCAAAAAATTTGGAGAAGCAGATTTTGTAATAGTATGTGAATTTGGTGTATTTGTTCTTGAAGTAAAAGGTGGTCGTATCAGTGTTGAGAACGGAGTTTGGTACACAATAAATCGGAATAATGAAAAATATAGAATTCAAAATCCATTCAAACAAGCAGAAGGTGCATTACATGCTATTAAAAATGAAATTCAAGGCTTTAATAAATTAAATCATATAAGACTTCCAATAGGATATGGTGTATCATTCCCTGATGTCGAATGGACGCAGCAAGGTTCAGAGTGGGATATGCATACAATTTGCGATAGCAGGAGAATGAAAAATTTTGAGCTTTGGTTAAAAAAATTCTTTAGTTATTGGCAAAACAAACCAGGCAACTATCAAAAACTTTCAATAGAACATATTAAGGTTTTGCAACAATTTTTAAGACCGAATTTTGAGTTAATTGAACCTCTATTTTCAAAACTTTCAAAATTAGAAAAAGCTACTGTGGAATTAACAGAAGATCAATATAAATATTTAGATATAGTAGCTGCAAATAGTAAAGTATTATGTTCCGGTGGTGCAGGTACAGGTAAAACATTTTTGGCAGCAGAATTAGCAAGAAGGATGGCAAGTGAAAATCAAAATATAGTCCTAATTTGCAAATCAAATTGGTTAAAACGACACCTTGAAACAAAAATAATAAAAGAGTTTGTAACCATATCAACTATAGATAGTTCAAAAATAGATATGCGAAGAACCAGGATATCTGAATATGACATTCTAATTGTAGATGAAGGACAAGATCTTTTTAATATTGATGATATTGATGTTTTAGACAGTATTCTCAAAGGTGGCCTTAAGGACGGGGAATGGTATGTTTTTCATGACATAAATAACCAATCTGGAATTTTTTGCGAAACAAAATTAGAAATGCTTGAAATGTTAGAAAGCTATACACCTGCAAAAATTCCGCTTACTACAAATTGTAGGAATAGCACCCCAATTTTAAAAAAAGTTCAAGAAACATTGAATTTAGATATGGGTAACAAAGGAACCGGTAAAGGACCAAAAGTCATTGAGATCATTAATAACAAGAAAAATGATAGCAAAATACTTCAAAACGAGATCAATGAAATGCTAAAAAAAGGAGTAACACCAGGATCTATAACCATCCTTTCACCCTTAAGCTATGAAAACTCAAGTATTAATAATTTACCAAAAAAGATAAAGAAAAATATTGTAGAACTTGATGATTTTTCTGTTAGATCATTTCCATTATCTCAAATATCTTTTTCTGAAATAACAAATTTTAAAGGCTTGGAAAATGAAGTTATTATAGTTGTTGATTTAGATAACCCTAAAACCATTAAAAATAATTTTAATAAAACTAATCATTATATAGCTATGAGTAGAGCAAGAGCGTTACTTTGTACCATTTGGAATAATGAAAAAAAATAAAGGGAGATTTGGTACCTTTTAAAATCAATGGTAAAAATATTTTCAATTTCTTGACAACAACCAGTAAAACACATACTATTCTAGACAGGCTAGACATATAACCTAATAATTAGTGAGGTATTGTGATGATGAAAAACCATTGGCAACTTCAAGAAGCAAAAAATAAATTCAGCAATATAGTTGAAAAAGCACAAAACAGTGGTCCGCAGATTGTAACAAAACATGGAAAAGATGCAGTTGTAATTGTTTCAATTGATGAATATAAAAAAATAACCAAACCCAAAAATAACCTGGTAAAATTTTTTCAAAAATCTCCCCTTGCAAAGGAAGAGTTGGAGATTACGAGAAATAAAGATATTTCAAGAGATATTCAGTTATGAAGTACCTGTTAGACACATGTGTCATATCAGAATTAATTATAAAAAAACCCAACGATAAAGTTCTCACATGGGTTGTAAAAACTGAAGAAAATAAGCTTTTTATCAGTGTGCTGACCATAGGAGAAATACATAAAGGCATTGAAAAATTATCCCAGAGCAAAAAGAAAAATTTTTTACATCATTGGGTAAATTTTGATCTCACGGAAAGGTTCAAAAATAGGATTATTAATTTTGACCTACAAACTGCAACTGTCTGGGGAAAGATTCAAGCACTGGCAGAAGGGGCTGGAAAAACAATGCCAACCATAGATGCCCAGATTGCAGCTACTGGAATCTGTAACGATTTGATCGTAGTTACAAGAAACACTTCAGATATGGAAATTAGTGGAGTGTCTTTGTATAACCCTTGGGAATAATCGCAAATCAAATCTATTTTCTGCATGCCAGATATTTAAGATGGGATATTACTAATTTGATGTCTCCATAGGAATAAATATCTTTACTCCCGAGCTTTTCTTTTATGGTTCTAAGGGAGTAATCATGGGTTTGGGAGAGTTTCTTTTTTATTATTTCTTGTTTTTCTTTGGAAACAAGTTTATCAATATTCAACTCTCCTTTCTCTATAAAAAATCCAAGGTGTCCCTGTATAGTTGATTCCACCAACTCTCGTTCTGCTGCAACCTCGGGAATGCTCAGCCCTTTGTTAAACATATCAAAACTGGTCTGCCTGGTATCAAAATTAATTTTACCTTTTTTGGCAGAGACTTTTTTTTCTGGAATTTTGGCAGGTTCTGGAAGGATAACTTCTGTAATTTTATGTTGTTTCCGGTATTCTATCACCATATCCAGAATATCGTCACCATATTTTTCAATGGTTTTTGGACCCACACCTGCTATTATTTCAAGTTCTTTGGTATTTTGTGGCAAATTGATCACAATCTGGATCAGAACTTTTTGATGCATGATATAAAAAGCCGGGACATCATCTTGTTGTGCTTTTTTTGTGCGCCACTCTTTTAATTCCTGGAATAATTGGGGGTGTTCAATATCTGATTCGCTGTAGGCAGGGGTTTTAGGTTTTTTTACTTTTTTGGCGGAAAAATCAACCTTTGCCTTTGATACACTATTGAGATAATTTGACAGAAAAAAACCTTTTCCACACGATTTTACTCCCTCAAGTTTTACCTTGATTTCCTGCCTTAGATTTTCAAGACCATAATTTATTCTTTTGCCAAGCTCTTTATTATCTGTTTCCACATACAATTTTTCAACAAAGTCATTCAATGTCAAAGAAAATTTATCCTGAAACCATGCAGAAGCCTTGCCTGTTCTCTCCTGAATACGCTTATCTTTTTCAGGCTGCATATCTTCTTGAAACATTCCCTGCAATTGAGTTCTAAATTTTTCACTTACAATAAAAATATCTTTTCTTGCTGATTCCTGCAACTCCCTGATATCTGATAATCCAGATGTCTGGATAACATTTTGATTACCCGTTAACAGTCTTGCAAAGTAATTCAGACGATTATGAAGCTCCTGAAAGTCAAAACAATCCAAAAGCAATTTCTGTTGATAAAATATTTTTGCTTTTTGGAGAAAATCTTCATCTGGACTGTTATTTTCAGCTTTGCTTAAAAAATCAAGCACTGCCCCATCGGTTTCAATACCATGGGATGGAATGGGAGATGCCAGTACCATTCCATCAAAGGTTTTGCACCGGCTTAAGGCAACATAAACCTGGCCATGGGAAAAAGAACGCTGTGCATCAATGACAGCCCTTTCAAAGGTGAGTCCCTGACTTTTATGTATGGTTATTGCCCATGCAGGTTTTAAGGGAAATTGTGTGAATTTTCCAATAATATCCTCTTCTATCTCTCTGCTCTCTTCATTGATTGTATATTTTATATTTTCCCATAGAACAGGCGCAAGAACAATCTCTTCAGGATCATCAGGACAGACTATGCTGATTTTATCCTGTGCAATATTTTTTATTTTACCTATTTTACCATTATAATAGCGCTGGGGATGTGCAGTATCATTGCGAAGAAACATGACCTGGGCTCCATGCTTAAATTCAAGATTGGCAGAGGTCGGAAAGGTATGCTCAGGAAATTCGCCTGAAACCTTGGCCTCAAAAGAGTATTTTTCCCCTGACAGAGCATCCAGTCTTTTTTGATTGAGTACATCTGCACTCTTATTATGGGTGGTCAAAGTGATATAACCCTGATCATCTGTGGGAGTAAAATCTTTAATATAGCGCTGGTTGAGCTTATCAATAAGGGAAGCATCAATTTTATTGTTCCTCACCTTATTGAGAATTTTAATAAACTCAATGTCTGACTGCCGGTAAACATGTTTTAGTTCAATGGTAAAATGCTTGGTTTGTGCAAGTGTGTGGCTGGAAAAAAAATAGACTGATTCATAATACTGCTTTAACAATGACCACTCATCATGTTTTGCCACGGGAGAAAGCTGGTGAAGATCTCCTATCATGAGCAGCTGCACTCCTCCAAAGGGCAGATCACTATTCCTGTGCCGCTGCAAAACAGAATTTACTGCATCAAGCAGATCAGCTCTTACCATACTGATTTCATCAATAACAAGAAGATCAAGGCTTTTGATGATCTGTTTTTTCTCTTTACTAAACCTGAACATCCTCTGCCTGCTTGTTTCATGGGCATGGCTACCCGGAACAAAGGGTCCAAAGGGTAATTGAAAAAAAGAGTGAAGAGTGACTCCTCCTGCATTGATGGCAGCAACTCCGGTCGGAGCTGTGACAATCATCCTTTTTATGCTGTTTTTACTCAAGTTACGCAAAAATGTAGTTTTGCCGGTACCAGCTTTTCCCGTCAGAAAAATATGGTTATCAGTGTATTGGACAAAATCCCATGCTAGCTGCAAATCAGGGTTGTCAGAAATATTTTCAATACTTGATGCAGGTTTTACTATGGTTTGGTTTCCGTCTGCCATATCACGAGTCCATGGATTAAATTATCAATTTCTCAATGAAAATCTTAATTAAAATATATAAATTGACTATATCTTATTCACTATAGAGGGAAAAGGATAAAATCAATATTTGTTCTTTTTTATCTGGATATTTGCCATAAGGAATTTTACAAAATTTGCTTAGCTTCGATTACAGTTTTTAGGGGAAGGAACAACAAGGTGTTAGTAAATATCACCTGCATTTCCATCACAAAATTGTTTTAGAAAACAGCAAAGAATGTTTTACATTAAAATCATCACATATCGGCTGACAACACCAAGGATCTTTTTTTTCTGCATGGCTGCCACAACTCCTGCATTAAATCGTTCTGAAGACAAAGGAGCCTGTATGATATGGGTTAGCGTCCAGCCGGTTTTTTTGAAAATCTCATAATAATCAACAACCAAAATACCCCGACTCGGATCTTCTTTAGCGGCTGGACAATTTTGAAAATCCCGCCAGTCTGAATTAATAAAGGCAAGGCTAGTTGTTTTCTTGGAGAGCTTCTTTAAAAAAAGAAAAAACTTTTCTAAAAATCTCAAATACTCTTTCCTTGAAAGCCCTGAAATACTTTGTGCTGCGTATTCATCGGCTTTTTTGTCAAAATATGGCGGATCACAAATAATCAGGTCGGGCTTGCCCTTGGATTTCATAACTGGCAAATCTTCCCATTTGCCATCTATATTCCAATGATAAGGTTCAATTTCCGGCCTTGTGTCGCATCTGTCATCCATATCAAGACTCCAGCACCGCCTGCCCATGGCAAGACAGGTATCTGAACACACACCACCCCCGGCCATTGGATCAAAAATCAAATCGTCCTGCTTTGAAAAAAAATACAGGATATGTGCCACCAATTGAGCAGGAATACGACCGGGCCAGACATCACCGAAGCGCTTGTCACAATCATTAAAATTCCATAAATCCCATGTCCTGATCCCCCAGTTAAGCAGTTTAAACCGGGTTTGATCATCCTTTCCTTTCAACGCCTGGGAC
>CAZYDL010000064.1:0-13395 GCA_964646305.1 uncultured Desulfobacula sp.
TAACTCTTGATGATTACAAAAATTTAAAATTATTTGTTATTTCTGCAAGAGGCTCCTCCATATTGCCCATTTCTACGTCATGGATAAGTATTCAAATCTGAATCACTTCTTCAAGATAAAATTTTAGGTTTATATAGTTGAAAAAATGAAGTTGCGACTTACAGATTATTTTGATAGGTTTTTTTGTGTTCATCGGTTGTTTGTAATAAAAAAACAATTTATTCAGAATGTTTTACCAAAAAAGTAGCTTAGCTTTATGTCCAGTTTTCTGGGGAAGGTCCAATGGTTCGATCCCTGTTTTTGTCATCTTTTTATCCCGATTTCTTTCAATGATTCTTCAAGCTTGATAATATGATCCATGCTCCCGGCCAGGAGCACAACGGCAAAATCACCGGACATGGGCAATGTATTACAATTATAGGGAAAAACACAATTTAATTTATTCCCGTCATAAAGTATTGCTTCCATACGTTTTGTAAGCTCAAGAAATGAACATGCAGAAGTTTTGATTTTTATAAATTTCCAGTATGGAATGGGAGACATCAGTTTTTCTTCAATATTATCTACTATCATGCTCACATAGGAGGAACCATTAAAACGAGCATTGTTTTCAATCGGAAATATACCGTTGTCCGTTACAATATAATCAATACCGGCAACACCCTTATATCCGGACCGGGCCATATGGATTGCAATTTTTACAGATATTTTTGAAATGTAATCCAAAATATTTTGTGAGATTTTTTCTCCTTTGAGATTGCCAACGTGTACCATGCCCCTTTCACAGATTTGCTGCCATATGCCAAGATGATTGATATTTCCTTCTCTGTCAATTATCCACTGATCGTTGAGAGAAGAATTTACATTTAGAAAAGGCTCAATAATAACGACTTTTTCACCACTATTTGCAATTTGCCGGTATAATGTTGCAATATCATTACCCCGGGTTTTGTATAATGACATACCGGCTTCACCCAGAGTGCCGCGAATAATAACAATTTTAGAAGTTGACAGGTAATGGTTAATACTCTTTTCAAATTGAAAATAATTTTCATTTTCATCAGGATAAAGTTCAAAGGAATTGCCTTTCACAACAGGGATATCCAATTGCTGACATATGGTTTTAAAAGATGCTTTGTCATTATAATTTATTGTTGAAGATTCAGATGCCCCAAAAAGATCAGCCCCAAGAATTTTTGCAGCCTCATTTTCCATATGTCCGGAAAACCATGGAACATAGACTGGTTTTTTGTTAATTTTTTTTATAATTTTTTTAATGGGTTCTGGATTATTAACGATAAGTTCAGAAAGAGTTATTTCCCTTGACTGAGCCTTATATTCGACGACATGATCTGAACCAAGGCCATTGGAATGCAGCCACTCCTGGTATTCGTGGTCCAGGCTTGTGCGTAAAACTACCAGGTCATCCTTGCAGGCTATTGCAAGGGCTCTGTCACAGTTTGAATTGACAGTTGCATCACGTCTGGGAAATTGTGAAAAATTATCTGCCCCGAAGATTAATAGTTCATGGTTATCTTTTTGTATGCATTGTCTGAATGATTTATGATAAGTCAAATCTGGTTTCCCTTGAATGATAAAGTTTTTTTACAACATGGTATTATTATGCTCGCCCCCATAGTATCAAGCCGTAGATAATGGCTGAAAAAACCGTGGTATTGAAAAAACTTTCAAACAAAAAAATAAAAGCAAAAATTATAACATTGTTATCAAGAGCAAGCCCCATATATGTTGAATCACCAACAAGGCCGAGAACATTGAAATAGCTTAGCCGATAAAAACCCCACACAATTTGGCTTGGTGATATTTAAAAGTAATTAGAGAGTTTCAAAACTTTTAAGATTTTCATCATATATTCCAACATTAAAAGTTTCTTTTTCTGAAGATATAAAACCTCTATACATGCCAGCGGTATTAAAGGGCATTTCAATGTTCCCATCCTTATCTATGGCTATCAGGCCACCTCTGCCACCAGCATTAAAAGAATCTTGATTAAAAATTTCATCATAAGCTTCTTTCAAAGTTAAGCCTTTATATTGCATAAGACAAGAAATCGTATTAGCAACAACATTCTTGATGAAAAATTCTCCTTTGCCGGTACATGATATGGCACAGGATGTATTATTGGCATAGGTTCCTGCCCCAACAATTGGCGTATCGCCAACCCTGCCAAAAACCTTATTGGTTAATCCTCCTGTAGATGTTCCGGCAGCCAGATCACCATTTATATCAAGGGCCACAGCACCAACAGTTCCAAACTTGTCATCATCATGATCCAATAATACTACATCAGCTTCTTGAGCCAGTGTGAATTTCTTTAAACGGTACTCGGTAGAAAAATAGGTATTGGGAACCAGAGGAATATCACTGAGTAGGGCGTATTCTTCGGCGCCCTCGCCGGTTAAAAAAATAAAATTATGATCCTCTATAATTTTTTTAGCTAAGGAAATAGGATTCTTGACATGCTTAAGAGCAGAAACTGCTCCCGCATCCAGAGTTTTACCACACATAATTGCAGCGTCCAATTCATGGTTACCCTGATTCGAATAAACAGCTCCCTTTCCTGCATTAAAAAAATCCTCGTCTTCCATACTTACAACAGCAGCTTCGACTGCTTCAAGACTGGGTCCTCCCATCTTTAAGATCTGATAGCCAGCATAGAGCGCCTTTTTTAAAGCGTTATAACTTCGTTCTTCTGTCTCGGGTGTCATTAACTTCTTTTTTAGGGCTCCGGCACCACCATGAATTGCTATTCCGAACATTTCAGCTCCAATAAGTTTTAAATTTGAAAAGACTCTGCTTTCCAGCAGGTAAAATAATTGTGCAAAAAAGAGGGACAAATTCAACTACAATCGACAGTCCATCCAATTCCTCTGATTTGCCATCCCATATTTTTAATTATCCAACATGAGGGTAAACGATGTCAAGCGTGAAGTGATGGTGGCGAAAGAATATCAAAGGATCAGATCCACGTTACACTCTGATAACGGCTCTCCCATGAAATCAGCAACCATGCTGGCAAAAGTGCCTACGATGCGAAGGTGTAATCAAAAAAGTGACTGCAATCGTTGCACTTCAATGCAGTAGTCTTGAGTTTTGATCCTTGGTAGGTTTGCTTTCTTTTTATTTCATTGCAATTTCTATACATTCATGTATAATACATTTTCATATTTAGGTAGAATCAAATTTTTCTTCATGGTTTTTATAGTTAACCTCGTTGTTTTACAAAACATCGTTTGTTACCACCGAAGCTTCTGATGATTCAATACACAGGAGAAACGATGATGACATTTTATAGTATAAAGCCTTATCATGTCTTGACGGCTATTAACTCGGGCGGCGATCTATTGATTGCCTTTGGTGCCTCAGTATAATCAATCCAATCATTTCCCATAAAACTAAATAAAAAAATAATAGACGGATTAAAATGGATCCGCAGATCTTTCAAGCAGAAAAATGGCTTGGTTGATCATTACAAAATACACAGGAGTATTAATGAGTTTTAAAAATTTTAAGTTTGACCCTAAAATAGAAGCTGGCATCGCTGCCTGCGGCTATACACTTCCCACCCCGATCCAGAAAGAGGCTATTCCCCCAATACTTGAAGGCAGAGATATTCTTGGCCTGGCCCAGACCGGGACTGGAAAGACTGCAGCTTTTGTATTGCCCCTTCTTCAGCGACTGATGGATGGTCCTAGAAAAAAAGTGAGGGCGTTGATCGTTGCACCCACAAGGGAATTGGCAGAACAGATTCATGCAGATATCAGCAAAATGGCACAAAAAACCGGATTGCGGAGTATTTCCATTTATGGTGGTGTGGGTAAGCATCCCCAGATCAAAACAATCCGAAGTGGCGTGGAAATTATTGTTGCATGTCCTGGTCGATTACTGGACCTTCTTAATGACAGGGCTTTTTCTTTGAAGGCTGTTGAAACGCTGATTCTTGATGAGGCAGACCATATGTTTGACAAAGGATTTCTACCGGATATTCGCAGGATTATCAAGCAGCTGCCCAAGAAACGTCAAACCCTGGTTTTTTCTGCCACCATGCCTAAGGAAATCCGTCACCTGGCGGAAAATATATTGATAAATCCGGCAACAGTACAAATCAATCATACCCAGCCGGTTCGCGCAATTTCCCATGTCCTGTTTCAGGTTGCAAAAGAACAGAAGACCTCTTTGCTTAAGACCATTATTCAAGAAAAGGAAATGAAGAGTACCCTGGTTTTTACCCGAACTAAACACAAGGCAAAAAGTCTGGCCCTGGTACTGCAAAAAGCGGGCTATAGAGCAGCTTCAATTCAAGGCAATCTTTCCCAGCTTAAACGGCAGCAGGCACTGAACGGTTTTAAAAATGGTACATTCAAAATCCTGGTGGCCACCGATATTGCTGCCCGGGGGATTGATGTGAAGGGGATCTCCCATGTCATCAACTATGATGTCCCGGATACAACCGAAGCATACACCCACCGTACAGGGCGTACCGGACGGGCAGAACAAACCGGTCAGGCATTTATTTTTGCCGGTCAGGAAGACAGTAAAATAATTTCACTCATAGAGCGGAATCTAGGAAAAAAAATGCGTCGCCAGGAAACTCCTGGATTTGCCTGGAATCCCAAAGAGACTGTGGCTAAAAAAAAAGGGAAACGCTTTTCACGACCAAGACCGAGAGGGAAAAAACCGGTTTCAGGCGGGCGAGGCAGAAACCAACGCAGCAGTGTTTTTTCCTTGGCGACCAGCAGAAGCAGGACAGCTCGTTCATAACATATTTGTCTGGATAACCCAGACTGACAGTTGCCGTATCAAATGATGCTTCGGCAATATAACAAAGTGGTTCCATAAGGAACTGATTACAAAGGAGTAATACAAGATGGCTGAAGGAACAGTAAAATGGTTTAACGATTCAAAAGGTTTTGGTTTTATCGAACAGGAAGGCGGCAAAGATTTATTTGTTCATCATTCTGCAATTCAATCCGAGGGATTCAAATCCTTAACGGAAGGTGCACGGGTAACCTTTGAAGTTGTGGATGGTCCTAAAGGGCCGGCTGCGGAGAATGTTGTCCAGCAGTAAGCACTGGCATTCGCATTTTGAGGCCCCTGCAACCTGTAGGGGCCTTTTTTATCGCATCTTTTTGAAGTAAAACACAAAATATCAATAAGGATTTGCCCATGTTTAAACCAAACTATTCATTTGAAAAGCGCCAAAAAGAATTGGCAAAGAAAAAGAAAAAAGAAAAAAAAATGCAACGTAAGTTGGAAAAAAAACAAAAAACGACTGTCGAGGGAAATGAGGACACAGCTCCTTCTGAAGAATAAATTAAGTTTTCCTTAAGGGTGTTGAAACAAACCTTGAAACCTATAATTTTATGTAAAACTTTTGTCAAATTCTCAATAATTGTATTATTCCCCTGCCCCAAAATTGTATAGTGCCATCATTTTAAATGCTTAAATTTACAATTTTGTTATGAATAGAAAAATTAAAACCTATGCAAAATAAAAATGATATCGCCATTGTCGGTATGGGATGTATCTTCCCAAAATCCTGTAATTTAAAAGAGTATTGGCATCTTCTGTTTAATGGAATTGATGCAATTGAAGATATTCCCCATGATACCCATTGGAAAATTAAAGACTATTTTGATAAAGATCCTGCCACGCCAGACCATACCTATTGCACACGGGGTGGTTTTCTTCCAAGAATCAATTTTGATCCTTTAAAATATGGAATCCCTCCCAATAATATTGAGGCCACGGATACGTCCCAGCTTCTTGGCCTTGAAGTGGCAAAAATGGCCCTTGAGGATGCTGGATACCCGGCAGACCATCCTGCTCTCCAGGAGAAAAAAGTCAATGTAATCCTTGGAGTTACAGGCACTCAGGAGCTTGTTATTCCACTTGGTGCTAGACTTGGGCATCCCATCTGGAAAAAAGCATTGGAAGACTCTGGAATCAGTGATGAAAAAAAAGAGGAAGTCATTGAACGGATTCAAGGGGATTATGTGCAATGGCAGGAGAATTCTTTTCCCGGTCTTCTTGGCAATGTTGTTGCCGGAAGAATTGCCAATCGTCTGAATCTTTCAGGAACCAACACAGTCACTGATGCAGCCTGTGCAAGCTCGCTGTCTGCAATTCACACAGCTGTCATGGAACTTGTTTCAGGGAAATGTGACATGTCCATTACAGGCGGTGTTGATGCCTTGAATGATATTTTCATGCACATGTGCTTTTCTAAAACCGGAGTTTTATCCCATAAAAGCGATGCAAGACCTTTTTCCAAAGATGCAGACGGGACTGTGCTTGGAGAAGGTATTGGAATGCTTGTTTTAAAACGCCTTAAAGATGCAAAAAAAGAAAATGATAGAATTTATGCTGTTATCAAAGGCATTGGCACTTCCAGCGATGGAAGGACTTCTGCCATTTATGCCCCGGAAGCAAAAGGACAGATTAAAGCTTTAAACGAAGCCTATAATGAAGCTGGTACCGACCCTTCAACAATTGAACTCATTGAAGCCCATGGTACAGGAACAAGGGTTGGAGATAAAGTAGAGTTTGATGCTTTAAAATCCAGCTTTGGCAACTCCTCCATAACAAAGAATCACACTGCCATTGGCTCTGTAAAATCCATGATTGGTCATACAAAAGCGGCTGCAGGTGCTGCAGGCATTATAAAGGCAGCTTTAGCCCTTCATAACAAAGTCATTCCTCCTACGCTCAAAGCCCTTGAACCAGATCCTGAGTTAAATATCAACAACACATCTTTTTATCTGAACTCTGATATTAAACCATGGATGGCAAACCCTTTACATCCAAGAAGATCAGGTGTAAGTGCCTTTGGCTTTGGCGGAAGTAATTTTCATATTGTTCTTGAAGAGTATAACCCTGTAAAGGCAAAAACCTCCTGGGATGGAGGAATACAAATTATTGCCTTTTCCTGCAATACAAAAAATAATCTTAAGGACACAATCAATCTATTTAAAACTAAGATTGATAAAATTGATGATACTCTGGAATTAAAACAGACCATTGCCTGGAGATCATATAAGACAAGACAAGCTTTCTCATCTGCCGATAATTTCAGGCTTTTGATCATCCAAAAACTGGATGATGATATAATCAAAACCTTAGAAAATGCCATGGACTGCATTGATAATAATAAAACCTTTTCAAATATCTATTTTTCTTCCCAAAAGCAAAATGGCAAATTAGGTTTTCTGTTTCCCGGCCAGGGAAGCCAGTACACAGGCATGGGAAAAGATCTGTTTTCCACATTTCCTGAAGCTTTGCAAGCTTTGGAACAGGCCCAGGAAAGTTTTAATTTTGTAAACCCTCAAGCAAATTTAAAATCAAATCATAGTTTAGATTACAAACCAGAACATGGTGTAGAAAACAGCCCAAAGAACAGATCAAAAGAGAGCCTGGAATCCAGATCAGAGCGCAACTCCTTGAACAACTATATATTCCCTGCTCCTACCCATATATTATCAAAAAAAGAAGCTGAAGACCTGCTTCGCCAAACTGACATTGCCCAGCCTGCAATAGGAGCCCTCTCCCTTGCCATGGTCAATATTTTAAGAAAATTTGGCATAACTGCCCATATAACCTGTGGTCACAGTTTTGGAGAATTATCAGCTCTATTTGCAGCCGGATGGATTGATGAAGCAAGTTTTTGCAAACTTGCTGCTGCCCGGGGCAAATACATGGCAGCTGCCAATACTAAAGAGATGGATGCAGGTTCCATGCTTGCTGTTAAGGCACCTTTAAAAGAGATTGAAAAATTAATTAAACAGGAAAATCTTGACCTGGTCCTTGCCAATAAAACAGTAAAACCCAGGGGATTTTATCCGGGATAACCAGTGACATTCTTCGGGCTCAAAAGATATGCAGACAAAAAAAAATCAGCGCTGTAAAACTTCCGGTTGCGGCGGCTTTTCACACACGTCTTGTTCAAAAGGCAGTACAGCCTTTTAAAAAAGATTTATCCAATAACACTTTAACACCTACATCTGTTAAAGTGTTCTCAAATACAACAGGGAAACCCTATCCAAAAAAAGTGCCTGAAATTAAAAAACTTCTTGGTAATCAATTGATCAATCCAGTCAATTTTATTGATAATATAGAGGGTATGCTTGATCAGAATGTATCCACTTTTATTGAACTTGGTCCGAAATCTATATTAACCAACCTTACAAAATCCATATTAAAAGAAAATAATATCACGGCAATTGCCCTTGATAAATCAGCAGGTAAAAAGTCAGGGATTGAAGATCTTGCCCATGTATTGTGCATGGTTGCTTCCAAGGGTTTTTCCATTGATCTGGGCCCATGGGAAGATGCTGTTGGCAAACCTGAAATTAAAAAGATGAAAATACCAATTTCAGGAGCAAATCAAAAACCGCAAAATCAATGTGATATCCCCAAATCAATACAAACGGCACATGAACGTATAGCTCATGAGCATGCTGAACCAAAATCAACTGAATTTGACTCAATAGAATCAGGATCAGTGGAATCAAATTCAATGGGAAGTATTACAATAAGTGATACTCAAAAAAAAGATCCTGTGCCCATGCCAGATCAAAAAATTATTAATAAAAACAGAGCAACCTTAAAAGGTTCTGATATAAAATTGCAAAACTTTCAAAACAATGGTGGTCACAACATGAATTTACCAGCTTATGAATCCTTAAAAATGGTTCAACAGGGACTTGAAGCCATGCAGCAGCTTCAGACACAAACTGCCCATGCCCATGAAAAATTTCTTGAAACCCAGGCCCAGGCAAGCAAAACCCTGGCAAACATGATGGAACAGACCCGTAATTTTGCCTTTAACACCCCCTTCCATGGGAGCCAGCAACAAAACACCTTAGCTTCTGACATGGTTGTGCAGGACATGGAACCTGTAGTCCACAATAATATCAGTGGTGATATTACACAAACCGACCAGGCAGATATTGGATCAAAAGAGATTAAACCTGATACTGCACAATATTCCAAATCAAGTGATGCATCAACTGCTGCAATGAACCAGCAAACTCAGCCACAGGTTGAAGAATTATCTATTCAAGGATCACAAGTGCAGGAATCTTTACCTGTTGAATCGCCTGCAAACAAAAATTTAGACTCTCAAACAGAGCAGATCCTGTTTGAAATAGTAAGCACTTTAACAGGTTTTCCCGTTGATATGCTGGAACCTGACATGAATATTGAATCTGATCTTGGCATTGATTCCATTAAAAAAGTGGAAATTATTTCTGAACTTGAAAAACAGATACCATCATGTGAAGGCCTGACCACTGAAAATATCGGCTCTGTAAAAACTCTACAGGATATCTGCAATGCCATACAGGAAACTGAATCTGATACAATTACAGCAAGTCATATCACCCCTGGTACGATTACATCGGATAATGTTACACCAGACACCACAACAGATGATACAAACAACAAGAATTTAATTGAAACAAATCATCATGATAATGCACAGCAAAATACAGATTCTTATCAGGCTGTTTCATCCGTGCTTATAAATACCATAAGTGAATTAACAGGTTTTCCCGTTGACATGCTTGAACCTTCAATGGACCTGGAATCTGATCTTGGCATTGATTCCATTAAAAGGGTTGAAATTCTTTCAAAACTTGAACAGGAGTTAGACCATATTGAAACCATCTCTTCTGACAGTATTGCAAATTTAAAAACCATTAGAGAGATCATTGCATATCTGACCCAGAACAAAGAAAAAGTGATGGAACCAAAAGCAACAAAGGAAAAAAAAACTTCTGATTCCAACATCTCTTTAAAAAAAACAGATGATTTAAAAGAAGAAAATTTAAATGGTAATAGTTTAACGCCTAATGACTTAAGATCTAAACACCAGTCATCTGACAACTTATCAGCACCTGATGTCTTAGCTGAAGGCAAAACCCTGATAAGACAGGTCGTTCAATTAAAACAATATCCCACAAATCAAATCAGATTTTATAATGGTTCCAGGATTGAACTGCCTGCTGATAAAAAAGTTTATATTACAAAAGACAGGTCAAATATTGCCGATGAATTTAAAACCCAATTTGAAAAATCAGGTATTAAGGCAGAGCTGATTGATATAAGCAAAGAAGGCAATATTCCCCAGCTGCCCGATGCAGCAGGGCTTGTTATTGTTCCAGATTCTTTTGAACAAAAAGATCATGATACTGCCATAAATTTTATAAAATCTGCATTTTTACTGGTGAAAAAAAATGCCCGATATCTCATGGAATCTGGTAAAACTAAGGGTGCTTTTTTATCAGGTGTTTCATTTCTTGGCGGAGGCTTTGGCTTTTTAGACCTCTCTTCAGACCAGCCTTTAAATAAGACTTTTAATTGTGATCCAGTGTATGGCGGACTTGCAGGACTTATAAAAACTGCCAGTATTGAATTCAAGGATATTTTATGCAGGGCACTGGATATGCCTGATTCCATAGATAAATGTATAAAAAATGCAGAAGCCGCAGTATCCTTAATGATGACCCATGGATCTGTTGAGATGGGTCTGGATGGAGATAATTGTAATATTCCCTCTTTAACAGATCAAAAAACTCCTGACCATGGCAGGCTTACATTGGATTCTGATGATGTGATCGTTATTACCGGAGGTGCAAAGGGAGTTACTGCTGCATGTGCCGTTGAACTTGCAAAACAGTATTCTCCTGCAATTATGCTCATTGGACGATCAGCTGTTCCCTCTTTTGAACCTGAATGGGCAGAAGGTATCCAAGATCCTGGGCTCTTAAAAAAAGCCATATTGACCCATGAGTTTAAAAATCAAAAACCAAAGCCTGCTGATGTACAGAAAATTTATACAAACATCCTCTCCAATAGAGAGATAGAACAAAACATTCAATTAATGAGAAATCATGGTTCAAAAGTTAAATATTTTTCTGCAGACATAAAAAATAAAAAAGAGATTAATATAATTTTTCAAACCATACGAAAAAAATTCAAACATATTACTGGAATTATTCATGGAGCAGGAGTTCTTAAAGATAAACTCATAGTTGATAAAAATATAGACCAGTTCAGTCTTGTTCTGGAAACAAAAATTAAGGGACTTGATTCATTATTGCCTTCTTTACAAAAAGACAGTCTCAAATATTTTATTTTCTTCTCCTCCATTGCTGCAAGAATGGGCAACCAGGGACAATGTGATTATGCAATTGCAAATGAGATATTAAATAAAACTGCTCAAAAACTATCAATTACAAACCCTGATACTCAATTTTTGTCGGTTAACTGGGGACCATGGGAAGGCGGCATGGTTGATGCCTCTTTAAAAAAAGAATTTAAAAAAAGAGGTGTTGAACTTATTCCCTTAGAACAAGGTGCAAGGCAACTACTTCAAGAGATGGGAAACCAACAAAACAGCACCTGTGAAATTGTCATTGGAGCGCCCCTTCTTAAAAAGAGGAACACAAAAAAGACAAAACTTTCCAAGGCTTTGACCCTTTCCATGGGAACAGATTCAGCCCCTGTTTTAAATTCCCATAAAATAGCCGGAGAGCCTGTTGTACCCTTTGCATTATTAATGGATCTTCATGCCCATGCTGCAGAAAAAAACAATCCCGGACTTGTTTTTGCCGGAATGGATGATATGCGTCTTTTAAAGGGTATCAAACCAAGAAATACGCAGATTTCCATGGATATTAACCTTGGAAAATGCATGCCCGATAAAAGCGGGTATAAAACAATGAGCACTATCTCATCAACAGATGAACAAGGCCAACTCTTTACCCACTCAAGCTGTAGTGTTCTATTAAAAGAGAGACTGCCTGCACCGCCGGTTTTGTCCCAGGCTGCTTTTATGGACTTGAAACCATATTTGCTTACTCCGGACCAGGCCTATGATGATATTTTGTTCCATGGAAAAGCTTTGCAATGCATACAATCCATTGATGGATATTCAAACAAAGGCATGGGTATTACAACAAGTTTATCCCCGGACCCTGATCTATGGTTTAAAAACCCCTATGCTGTAAAATGGGCCATTGAACCTGTGATGCTTGATGCAGCTTTCCAGACAGCCATACTCTGGTCATATAAAAAAAAGGGACAGGTCTGCCTGCCAGGCTTTATTGCAAATTTCAGGATTTATTCATCTTTTAAGAATTTAAAGGGCAATATTAAAATTCTTTTTACTGTCAACGAAGAGAGTAGAACAAAAATAAAGGGTTATTTCACCTTTCTTGATGAAAACAATATAGTTGTGGCAAGTATTACCGGGTTTGAAGCTGTCACGGATTTATCCTTAAATGATAAATTTAAAACAAAACCCCTTTTTGACAGGGAATCCATTCTTGCCTTTGCCAAGGGAGATCCTTCCAAAGCCTTTGGGGCAAAGTATAAAATATTTGATAAAGAGCGTCAGATTGCACGTCTTCCAAGACCGCCCTACTTTTTTATGGACAGAATTATCAAAGCAGATCACCCCCAATGGCAAATGAAACCAGGCAACTGGATTGAAACCCAATATGATATCCCAAAAAATGAGTGGTATTTTAATGCCAATGGAACCAATACCATTCCCTTTTGTATCTTACTTGAAATAGCACTCCAACCCTGTGGATGGCTTGCAGCATATGCAGGTTCTGCCCTTGAAAGTGATGAAAGACTCTATTTTAGAAATCTTGGCGGTACAGCTACCTTGATTCAATCCTTAACCCGGCACAGCGGCACAATTACAATTAAAACACGTATGAGCGATGTTTCCAAAGCCGGAGGAATGATTATCCAGAACTTTGATCTTCAATTATTAAATGACAATAAAATTGTATATCAGGGCAAAACCAATTTTGGCTTTTTTACCAAACAGGCTCTTTCAAATCAAATTGGAATCAGGGAGAGTAAACTTGCTGATTATTTATTGCCTGAAAAAAATCTTAATCACTCAAAAAGCTTTAATTTTAAAGATCGTGCCCCCTTGACCCCGGAGGATGAAAACCATGATATAAATTCTGGCAGCAATGATGGGATGCCATCCAAAGCCCTGCGCATGATAGATAAGATTGAAGTCTTAAGTTTTGATGCAGGCCTTTATGACAAAGGATATATAAAAGCCACAAAAAAAGTTGATCCGTCTGAATGGTTTTTTAATGCTCATTTTTATCAAGATCCAGTTTGTCCAGGTTCTCTTGGTGTTGAATCTTTTCTCCAGATGATTAGATTTTTTCTCATTAAAAAATTTAATATTACAAAAGATAAGGCAGATGAATATGAAGTAGAATTATCTTCAGAGAACAGCCATGAATGGATTTACCGAGGACAGATTATTCCGAAAAATAAAAAAATTACTATCCATGCCCATATTAAATCTGTAAACAAGGATTTTTCTGTTGTTGCCGA
>CAZYDL010000065.1:0-13391 GCA_964646305.1 uncultured Desulfobacula sp.
CATAATATGACACACGGTTATAAAATTTTTAAGATGGGGTTTATTAAGCGCTTACACCATTCAAAACATATCTAAAATATATCTAAAACATTGATCATGATTTTGATCTTCTGTAAACCACAACATTTTGTATGGTCGTTCAATCTTCAAATGTTCAACTTAACTTGTTCCATCTATCTCTAAATACAATTTTCAGATTTGCTGCACTGTCCAGTGCAGGGGTGGTTACCTTACAGGAGCATATGGATCTTTGCGTACAGATTTCATGATTCCTGTAACGGTTAAGCCGCCAAATTGTCTGAGTGAAGAATGAACGAGTTTTTGGCGGTCAGTGAAAGGAATCATAGAAATTGTAGCAATGTCCATCCAGCGGATGTAAGGTAATCACCCCGGAACGGGTTTTAGTAAAAATTTAATATGACAAATATCCAGATTAGTTTGGAGAAAATTTTCTCATGCTTATATTTAAAAGGATTCCAAACCCCACCATGTTTGTAATCACTGAAGAACCTCCATATGATACTAAAGGCAATGGTACACCCACAACCGGCATAAGCCCCATCACCATGCCGATATTGATAAATATCTGACAAAAAATCATTGCAGTAATACCAAAAGCGAGAATAGAACCAAACAAATTCCGGCAATTGTATGCTATGTTTAATCCCCAGAACAGTAAGATAAAATAGAGGATTAGCAACAGGCCGCATCCCACAAGGCCCCACTCTTCTGCAAGGACAGATACGATAAAATCAGTATGCTGCTCCGGTAAAAAGGACAATGCATTCTGGGTTCCCTTTAAAAAACCTTTTCCAGTCAGCATACCTGAACCAATGGCTATTTTGGATTGAATAATATGATATCCTGATCCCAGGGGGTCTCTATCGGGATTTAAAAAAGTTAAAATCCGTGATTTCTGATAATCTTTTAAAATATACCAGACCAGGGGTATGGCAGCAAAACACAAGCCCGACAATGCAAAAAAAACTTTTCTCTCCACTTTAACAAACAAAGTAATTGCGGCTGCAATAAAAAGCAAAAGCAACCCTGTGCCAAGATCGGGCTGGTTCACAATCAAGAAAAATGGTATTAAGCACAAAATTGCTGGTTTAATAAGTTTTCGAAAATTCAAGCCTGCCTGGCAAGCCGAGGTTGAATACACCGATGCAAGGCTGATAATAAGAGCAATCTTCATTAATTCAGAGGGCTGAATCCTGACAAAACCAAGTACAAGCCATCGCCTGGATCCACCGCCAAGCTGTCCAAAAAGCATAACACTGATTAAAAGTCCGACACACAGGGCATAAATAAATAGATTTAGTTTATCCAACTCTCTGTAATCAATGATCAAAGCCATCATCATAATGATAAACCCTGCTCCCATCCAGATGATTTGTTTTTTAAAGAGGATGTGTACCACTCCAGCATCGTGACCAGCGGTCAAGGCACTATATAAAATTGTAAGACCGGCAGTGCAGATCATAAGGATCAATAGAACAAATCCCCAATCAAAATTTTCTATCAGTCTTCTGTCAAACATAGTTTACTCCATAAAAACAATTATTTTATAGCAGCTTGTTGCTCTTTTTTTCTATTTTTTTTGTATATTGTTCAATCAAAGCCCCTGCAACAGGTGCTGCAGCACTTGACCCATGTTCACCGTGTTCAATCATCACAGAGATGGCAATAACAGGATTATCTGCCGGAGCATAACATACAAACCAGGCATGATCCCGCAGAGAGTATTTCAACTCTTCGGATTTAATCTCTTCTCCCTTTTTAATACTGAAAACCTGAGCAGTTCCAGTTTTACCTGCTATATCAATATTTTTAAGCCTGATGCCTCTTGCTGTCCCATGCACTCCCTGAACAACCTGGAAAAGAGCATTTTTAACTATCTCCAAAGTTTCTCTGCTTGCCGGAAGACCTCCTTTAATTTCAGGATCAATCTTTTTGATAATCTTCCCATCACTGTCCTCAATGGTTTTAACTATTCTGGGTCTGTATAGGGTACCGCCATTGCCAACGGCAGCTATAAGAACAGCCATCTGTAAAGGAGTAACCAGGTTAAACCCCTGACCTATGGCAATGGAAAGTGTTTCTCCTCCCTGCCAGGGCTCGTTAAATCGCCTCTTTTTCCATGCCGAGGTTGGAATGAGCCCCTTTTTCTCATTGCCAAGCATAATTCCTGTTTTTGACCCCAGTCCGCAACCCATTGCATATTGTGCCAGGGCATCAACCCCGGTTTTAATTCCTGCCTGGTAATAAAAGACATCACAGGATTGCTCAAGACCCTCGGTAATATTCATATTCCCATGCCCATATTTTTTCCAGCAGCGATATTTTCTATTGCCATATTGTAAAAATCCCGGGCAGAAAACTATGGTGTCTATATCAATATGTTTTTCTTCAAGCGCTGCAAAGGAAGTAATAATTTTATATGTGGAAGCCGGGGGATATTCTGCCTGAATAGCTTTATTATTCATGGGTTTACCAGGGTGAGAAATTAATGCTGCCCATTTTTGAGTACTGATACCGCCAATAAAATCATTTTGATCAAAACTTGGATTACTTGCCATGACAAGGATATCACCATTGGAAGGGTCAATTGCCACCACAGCGCCTTCTTTGTTTTCAAGCATTTTTTCAGCTGTAAGCTGCAATTCAAGATCAAGGGTAAGGTTTAAATCAAAACCTGGTACAGGCTCAATAGTGCGCAAAACTTTAATGATCCTTCCATTGGCATCAACTTCGATCTGCCTGCCGCCACGTTTTCCGTGCAGATATTTTTGGAAACTTTTTTCAATACCATATTTACCAATTGAATCTCCAGATTTGACATTGGGATACTTACGGCTTTTTAACTCACTGACATTGACTTCGCCAAGATACCCGAGAAGATGGGCAGCAGTTTTTTTATAAATATAATACCTGGTGGGCTCTATATCAATTTGAATCCCGGGAAGATCAAATTTATGTGACTCAATAACAGCAAGCTGATCCCTTGATATACTGTTTTTAAGAGTTACAGGCTTATAAAAAGCACCTTTTCCTGCCTTTGCAATATTATCCATCAGCTCTTGAAAAGGAATTTGAATCAAGTCGGCAACTTTTCTAACAATTTCCTTTACATTACCGGCATCTTCACGAACTATTTTAAGATTAAAAGAGGGCCTGTTATCAACCAGTAATTTTTTATTTCTATCAAATATAAGCCCACGGGAGGATTTAATACTTTTCAATCGAACAGCATTTTTTTCCGATAAAAGCCTGAACTCTTCACCCTTAATGACTTGAAGATATACCAGTCTTAAAAACAGCAGTGAAAATATCAGGAGAATGCAAATACTCGCACCGATAAGCCGCTGTTTAATCCACTCTTTATCAGAATTTCTATCAAATTCTACCAATACTATCCTTTATATCAATGCTATCTGTTATTATGTTGAATAAGCTGTTTATACATTAGTTTAGTCATTGAATTCCAGCGGACCCATAAAATATTTATTATCCATATACTCAAGGGAATAAAAATAAATCCCCAGAAAGTCTGTTTTATCAAAAGGTCAAATTTAAACTCTGATAAATTGTCATTTCCATTACCGACAAAGATGGAAAACAGCAGCAGCAAGTGTTGAATAATCACAGAGGCAAGGCTTATTATAATAACAAATATAACACTCTGATCAAAAAGCAATTGTCTGATTATATACACCATTATATATATCCATAAATACGACAGAACATGGTAGCTGAACGGTACACCTGAAATACTGTCCATAATACATCCAATGGAGATAACAGCCAGAATCATTGAATGCCGGGATGCAATCAGGCATAAAAAAAGAATATCAATAATCAGCAGATCAAAACTCTGCTCAAACCATGAAAAAGAGGGAAGAACAACCGATTGAAGAATCATTAAAAAAAGAGTTAAAATGATGAAAAACAGGACTTTCATTTTTTTATTACAAGTACTTCTTCTATTTTATCAAAATCAACAGAGGTTTTTATGGTTATATTCTGGAAAAGCTGGGAATGTCCTTTTGTTACTTTTAACACTCTGCCTATTTGAAGTCCCTTGGGAAAGACTTGATCCAAACCAGAGGAGATAATCATTTCATCTAATTTGACATCATCTTTTCTTAATGTATAGACAAAAGAGCAATTATCCTGATTATTGCCCTTTACAATCCCACGGACACGGGAATTTTGCACAAGGGCATCAACAGAGCTGTTTCTGTCTATGATTAAAAGAACCCTTGAAGATTTTGCTGCAACTTTAACAATTCTTCCAACAATTCCCTCGGAAACAAGGACAGGATTACCTTTATTGAGCCCGGCATTAGTTCCTTTATCAATCATAATGGTTTTAAACCATGGAGATGGATCCCTTGCTATAATTTGAGCTGCCACATAGGTATCCGGCGCCTGACCTGTAAAGTTAACAAATCTTTTAAGCCTGATATTTTCAAGTTTTAACTCTTCATATTGATTTTTAATTTCTATTGCATTGCCCAGCTGTTGTTTAAGTTTGATATTTTCCTTAACTGCAAGGACAGATAGAAAATATGTATTCCAGATATTCTTGATATAATGAATACTTTTCGTAACTGTATGCTGTACAGGGGATGTAAGGGAAATAAACAGACGCTCAATACCGCTGACCGGTAAAGAGTCTCTGCTGCTCATACTTATTACTATAAAATTAATAGCAAGAAACAGAGCAATTCCAACAAAAATAAACAGTTTGCGTGAAAACATTAAATCAACTAATGACCACTTCCTTCAAAATTTCAATATTGTCAAGTGCTTTTCCACAGCCAAGGGCAACTGTAGATAATGGATCCTCTGTTACAACAATGGGAAGACCGGTTTTTTCTTTAAGCAGTTTATCAAGATTTTTTAATAAAGCGCCACCACCAGTTAAAACGATTCCAGAATCAACAATATCAGCAGCAAGTTCCGGCGGAGTCTGCTCAAGTGCAATGCGGACAGTTTCAACAATAGCATCAATCTGCTCGGAAATTGCCACTCTGACTTCTTCAGAATCAATGGCAAGTATCTTGGGAATACCAGAAACAAGGTCACGACCTTTAACCTCAATGGTTTCCAGATTATCAGGATCAGGGTAGGCATTTCCAATGGTTGTCTTAATTATTTCTGCGGTTCTCTCTCCAATCAAGAGATTATATTTTCGTTTTATATGCTGGCTGATGGAAAGATCCATTTTATCACCGGCAACCCTTAAAGAGTGGGTATAGACTATACCGGCAAGTGAAATAACAGCCACCTCTGTTGTTCCGCCACCAATATCAACAACCATATTACAGGTTGGTTCGGTAATGGGTAAACCTGCTCCAATAGCTGCTGCCATAGGTTCTTCAATAAGAAAAACTTCTCTTGCTCCTGCTGATTCTGCAGACTCTCTGACAGCTCTTTTCTCAACCTGGGTAATGCCCGATGGCACAGCAATAACAATTCTGGGACGAACAAGTGCTTTTCTATTATTATGAACTTTACGAATAAAATGCTTTAACATGGCTTCTGTGACTTCAAAATCTGCAATTACACCATCCCTCATGGGTCTTATGGCAACTATATTACCAGGAGTACGACCCAGCATTTTTTTTGCTTCGGTTCCCACTGCAAGGACCTTGCTTCTTGCAGATTTATCAGTCCTGACAGCAACAACCGATGGTTCGCTCAATACAATTCCCTTACCCTTGACATAGACAAGGGTGTTTGCAGTTCCAAGATCAATTGCCAGGTCACTGGAGAACGCTCCCAGTAAAGAGTCTGTTATAAAATTCATTTTACCTCTTTTTAAAGAAAATTATTTATAAATTGCATTTAAACACAAAAGATTACAAGTAAACACTATTTGCTAACAAACTTAACATGTTTTTACAAGCCCAAAATGCCTTAATATTCAATATTTTTATATGACACACTTTGCAAACTAATCAGGTGTTTCACTCTTTATTGTGGCAGACTATGGTGACAAAGTAAATCTGCCCGTGGCTATTATATACGTTGTGCATATATTAAATCATGTATCTTACTGCGAAATTGCTTTATACCTTTATTAAACCTGAAAGGATGCACTCTGTTGGTTAATAAAATCACTATCAAAGATGTTTCAGGATCTATCCAGAAAGAAGTGCCTGTAAACCCGAGATGGCCAATGGATGACTTTGAAAAACAGGTGCCTGAAGAAGAATTTTCCTTTGAAGGAGTATCAAAACCAGCAACCATGTCATGGTGATTCTTCTTTTGAACAAATGCTTTAATAATATCATGGGATAAAACTTTTGTTGGTTTATTTAGCAATGCATTTAATATTTCACAGCAAAGCTTATATATTGAACCTGCATTTCCAAAAAGCCCGGCATGTCCATCTATTCCTCCAACGGCCCAGGCATTATCATCATCCACTTCGCCTGAAAGTATTTTTTTTCTCCAAGGACACTGCTGTGCAGCAACAATTTTTTGTTGATATTTTTTTAATATTGCGTCTTTTGCATGCAGATCAATAAAGAACAGATCACTGATACCAAGGGGAGAATAAATTTGCTGTGCAACAAAATGATCTAATCTGTGACAGCTTATTTTTTCAATAATCCAGCATAAAATCATGAATCCCAGATCACTGTATTCCTGATGACTGCCTGGTTTATTTTCAAGGTCCACATTGACAAGAAGATTCCTTAGATAATCCCTTGGATTTTCACGGGTTTTTATAATTTTTTTATAGAATTCACGATGTGCAGGCAATCCTGATGTATGGCGCAGCAGCATATCAACGGTAATATCATTTTTATCACTATTCTGGAATACCTCAATGATTGATCCAAGTTTTTGATTTAAGGATATCTTGTTACTCTCCATAAGCCTGGATAACGCCAGAGTTGTTGCAAATGGTTTAGTCAATGAAGCAAGATCAAAAACAGAGTCTTTACACATTCTATTTTTTTTAAAAATATCAGCCATGCCATAGGATTCATGGATAATAATTTCCTGATCTACAGCGCACAATAAGACAGCTCCAGGAAATATACCATCTGAAATCGCCCTATTAATTTTATTGGAAATTATATTTTTATCCACAGACATCAAACCCAGTTTATTCTCACTATTTCTGTCTCTTTTGTAATATCTTTTTCAATATTGATTTTAATATCAACTCCCATGGGTAATGCCAGATTAATCCTACCATGACCAGCATTTAAACCTGTTAAAACAGGGATATTATATTCCTGAAAAATTTCCAGCAGTATTTGTGAAATATATTCAACATTATCGCATTTTTCAAAGGAACCTGTAATCACACCTGAAATTGTTTTAAACATACCTGCCATTTTCATTTGTGATAACATGCGGTCAATTTTATAGGCTGGCTCTCCAATATCTTCAAGGAATAGAACTGTATTATGAAAGTCAGGTTGAAACCGTGTCCCAAGAAGATGGGATATGGTTGAAATATTTCCTCCTTTTAAAATACCGCTGCAGTGTCCAGGCTTAAGAATTTTTCCATTGAGTATTTTGATTTCACCAAATCTGCCCTGAATTGTATTGTGAAATGATTCAAGGGTTTTATCCTGTGCATTTGCAAGGGACACAATGGTGGGTCCGTGAATCACAATATTGCCGGTTTTATCAAGTATTGATAACAACAAAGAGCTAATATCAGAAAATCCAATAAATATTTTAGGATTTTTTTTGATTACTTCCCAGTTTAAATGTTCAAGAAGCCTCATGGCACCAAAACCACCCCTGGCACAGATGATTCCGTCTATTTCAGGATCTGCAAAAAGCTGGTTTATGACATTTGCACGTACAATATCATCACCTGCAAGATAACGCTTTTTTTCAAAAATTTCCTTTGGAATTTTGACTTTGTATCCCAGATTTTTGATAACCTGGATTCCATCATTAAATTTTTGCAAATCAAACTGTGCAGATGGAGCACATATGCCCATAGTATTCCCTGGTTTTAAAAAATATTCTTTTTTCATCTTTATAAGCAGTTGTTAAGGATTTAAAAGTAGAATTACCAATGCCCTCTTCATGATGTTTTCCTCTACAGGAAGTCAAAATAAAATTAAAAAATCATAGTTTTTATAGACATATCTTTGGAAAATACTCAATACTTGAACTGAAATTTTTGTCAATTACAATCAAATGACCAAATTTTCCATTCAATTTAATTGAAGACAAGCAATACCTTCCTTTAAATCCCTAACGTCACAATACTATGGACAAATAAGTCTTCAAAATATAAAACACATGAAAAAACAAAATCTCATCAAAAACAATTCCATTTCCCACCCATCACTTAGTGAAATCTGTTGCTTTCGAAACCCACCTGTTTTATTATTGCCAGAGCAGATTGTAAATAATTTGATCCATGAAATTATATTTTCTTTATTACTGAATTGCGGGGGTTATGGAAAACAAGGAACTAAAAAAAAGACTTTCAAAAATCAAGGATCTTCCAACACTTCCAATGGTGGCCAATAATGTGATCAAACTTACCCAAAACCCTGATAGTACAGCCTTTGAGATTGCAGAGGCTATTTCCCAGGATCAATCTTTATCCACAAGAGTATTGAAAACAGCCAATTCAGCATATTATGGGTTCCCCAGCAAAATTACTACCATAAACTATGCCATTGTTGTCTTAGGGTTTAATAATATTAAAAATATCGTTTTATCCGCTACTATAATGGCTCAATTTTCTAAATCAGATGAAAATCCTCTGTTTGATCGCAGGGAATTTTGGAAGCATTCTCTTTTATGCGGTATCATATCAAAAAAAATTTCAGAGCACATGGGCATCAAAAATTCAGAAGAAATCTTTGTGTGTGGCCTCTTGCATGATTTTGGTAAATTAATTCTGGACAGTTTTTTTCAAGATGAATTTGCTTTGGCCCTTCAAATGTCAAAAGAAAAAAAGATTCCGATTATAAAGGCTGAACACATAATTTTAGGATTTAACCATTCAGGCGTGGGGGGCTTGCTGCTCAAAAGGTGGAGTCTGCCGCCAGCTTTGGTAAAAGCAGTTGAGTTTCATCATTCTCCAGATGAAAGTTTAACAGCATTCCGTACTGCTTCTATTGTCCATGTGGCTGATTATTTATGCCGAAAAATTGGTATTGGAAACAGTGGTGACAATGTCCTGCCCCAATTGAATAAAAAAGCATTCAAACTCACAAATCTGACACCTGGTAAAATCAAGCAGATGAGTCTTGAAATCATAAAGGAATTTAAATCAGCGAGTGGATTTCTCTTTGAGGGAGATGATACATGACGGTAGAACCATTGGAAAATGATCAGCGTTTTTTAAGAAAAACTATTTTAAGTCTTACCGATCAGATTGATTTGTTTGAAACATTTCAGGATTTATCTTTGAAAATTATATCCCAGTTTAATCTTGAAAATATTCTGGAAACATTTTGCTCGATAGTTAACGAAATGATGAACTATCAATATGCTGCCATCTATTTTTTTGATGAGGCCGGGGTAAAACACCATCAGGTTTTTAGTGCCAGGCCAAAACCAAAATATAAACAGCAGCAACTTCCTGAACAAAAAATTATTAATTGGGTAATGGGCCAGGGCAGATGGACTATTTTAACCGATTTTCAGGATAAAGAAGCAGAATCCATTGTCAGTTTTCTCCCTATAAGGAGCACGAAAAAGGCAGAAGGATTTATGGTGATTATTACAGATTTCAATCCATCCATCTATAATCAAAAACTGGGTTCAATCCTTAATTTTTTAGCATCCCAGACAGCAATCGCCATTGAAAATCAAAATTTATATACAAAAATAAATAATTCAAATGTTTATATGACCAATATGCTTGAAAGCATCAGCAACGGCATTGTGGCAACAGATACAAAAGGCGAAGTAACGCTGGTAAATAGAAATGCTACCGCCATTTTAGGTATTAAGACAAAAGGATTCATTGGCAAACCCTATTCGTATTGCTTAAAAGGCAACCTGAAAAAAGAGATGGATAAAATCTTATCTGAAATTCTCGAAAAAGGATATGCCATTGAATCAATGGTGAACCACTCTCCCTATAAGGAGATGGATATTATAGTCGGTATAACAGCATCCCTTTTAACAGATAAAAACAAAAAAACGATTGGTGTTATCTTTAGTTTCAGAGATATGTCGGCATCAAAAGAGATTGAAAGACTGACAAGACTGGATGAGATGAAATCTGAATTTGTTTCCAGTGTTTCCCACGAACTTCGTACACCGTTAAGTATCATAAAATCTTATACCGAGGCCTTGCTCACCCAGGTGAAACCCGATGACCACCAAACCCGTGAACAATTTCTATCTGTGATTGACAATGAGACTGACAGGCTTGCCACCATTGTCTCCAACCTTCTTGACCTCTCCAGAATTGAATCAGGTAAGTTTCACCTTGATTATTCAATGTTTTCTTTAATAGGTGTCATAGATTCAGTTATTTCTGTTTTCAGACCAAAAGCCGCCAATATTAGTATTTTTACTGATTTTCAAAATGATCTTCCCCTGATTGAGGCAGATGAGGATAAAATACGAGAGGTTCTGGTCAACCTCATCGCCAACAGCATTAAGTTTTCTCCCATGGGAGGCACAATCAGCATCTCAGTTGAAAAAGAAAAGAATCTTCTATCGTGCAGTGTTTCAGATACTGGAATTGGTATCCCAAAGGATAAGATCAGCCACTTATTTGAAAAATTTTTCAGAGTGGACAACTCAGACAACTATGAAATTGAAGGCACAGGCCTTGGCCTTTCCATTGTTAAGCATATTATTGATTCCCATCAGGGAAGGATATCTGTTGATAGTGAAATGGGGGAAGGATCGACATTTAAGTTCTATCTGCCGCTTAAGAGGAGTTAATACGTGGAATATAAAAAAACCATTCTTATTGTTGATGATATGAAACACATCAGAGATATCCTCTGGTTCAGTTTAAAACAGGAAGGATATAAGCCGATTCTGGCCGAAAATGGCCCAAAGAGTCTCAAACTTCTTTTTGACAATGAAAACAAAGTGGATCTTGTGATTCTTGATGTCAACATGCCAAAAATGAATGGATTCCAGGTTCTTGAAAAAATACGGGTATCCAATAGCCTGGCATCAAAAACCCCGGTCATCATGCTGACAGCCGAAGCCCAGAAAAAAGATGTCATAAAAGGATTGCAAAAAGGAGCCAGTGATTATGTCTTAAAACCCTATAAGTTTACAGAACTTCTGTTAAAAATTCAAAATCTAATCGGATAGACGTGCTTAAATAATTTCAATGTAATCTCGTATTACAATTTGATTCCAGACCACATAATTTTTGGAAAATTAATTGTGGGAAAAACACCGATTCCTTTTAATGAATCAGGCAGTTTTACTTAAATAAAGGCTCTTATTTTATCTGGCATAAAAAATCATCCTTTAACAACTGCCAGAGGGGTCAGCTGATTTTCAATCGACACCAGATCTTTTTGATTCTTCATTACAATATCAATATTCTTATAGGCACTGCTTGCTTCGTCAAGATCTTTTGCATGGCGCAGTGCATGGATAATACCGAGTTTTTCGAGTTTCTGCTTCTCGATTTTAAGGTTAAGAATTTTTCTTGCTCTGCTTCTGCTCATAATCCTTCCTGCACCATGGGAACAGGATGTAAAGCTATCTTTGTTTCCTTTTCCTCTGACGATATAACTACAGGTTCCCTGGGAACCCGGGATAATTCCAAGTTCATCCTTTTTTGCAGATGTTGCACCTTTTCTATGGACATATACTTTCCGGCCAAAATGTTTTTCATTTGAGGCATAATTATGTGCAATATTAATCATTTTTCCAAAATATCCGGGAGTAAGAGCTCCTGACGATCCATCCAAGTGTTCAGACATTATCTGCACCACTCTTGTCATCATCAACTTTCTATTGGCAAGGGCAAAATCAACACAATATTGCATCTCTGTTAGATAATCTTTACCCAAGGATGATGACATTTTGAAATATGCAAGCTGCCAGTTTTTGGGAACCGAGTCTCTCTTTTTAAGATTCTCTTTAACAGCAAGTTTGTTGTAGTGAGTGGCAACGGTATGCCCAAGGTTCCTGCTGCCAGAATGTATCATGAGCCAGAGAAACCCTGTTTCATCCCTTTGAAGTTCTATGAAATGGTTGCCTCCTCCAAGAGTTCCCAATTGTTTTAAAGCATTGCTATATTCTCTTTTAACAATGGGACCAAAGGGCAGGTCAGGCATTAGATTCCTGTCCTGGGCCTTTTTGTGCCGTTTCATACCAAGTGGAATCAACTTTCTGATACTTATCATCACACTCTTAAGCTGTTCCCTGGTAATCTTTGTGATATCTGTTTTCACAGCACACATACCACAGCCGATATCCACACCCACGGCATTTGGAATAATCACTTCTTTTGTTGCAAGGATTCCACCTATGGGCATGCCATAACCCTGATGTGCATCGGGCATGATAGCTACATGTTGTTGGGCATAGGGAAAATTTGCAATATTTTTTGCCTGCTGAAGGGCGCCATCTTCGACATCATCCAACCACAATTTAATTGGAAGCTTTTCAGTTGATATGATTCTTTTCATAATGCTAATTTTCTTAAAAACTGTTTTATCATATAAAATGATTTAATACCAAAGAAAACACTATTTAGCAAAATCCATGGGTTTATGCATGGTAATAGTCTATACATTTTGACAAAAATCAGTAAAATTGCAATAGTATATATTTATTTATTTCAAATGGATTTTAAATGATTCCCCATAAACCAAGAATACTTGCGCCTGCTGGTAATAAAAACTCTTTTCTTGCAGCAATTGCTGCAAAAGCCGATGCAATCTATTGTGGCCTGAAAATATTTTCTGCGCGCATGGAAGCTGATAATTTCAGCATTGAAGAGCTTGCCAGGCTTACAAAACTTGCCAAAGCCAAAAACATTGAAGTCTACATTGCATTTAATTCAATTATCAAAGAGTCTGAATTGGAAAAAGTGCACAGGATTCTTGTCAAACTTTGTAAATTTGTTGATTTTGATGCCCTGATTATTCAGGACATTGCCATGATAGACCTGGCAAAAAAAGCCGGCTTTAAAAAAGAATTTCATCTTTCCACACTTGGCAACTGCACTTTTCCTTCAGGATTAAAGACCTCACAACAATTAGGATTTAAAAAAGTGGTGCTGCCCAGAGAATTTACCATTGATGAGATAAAGGATATGGCACAAAAAACTCCAGATGATGTGGAGCTTGAAGTCTTTATCCATGGAGCTTTGTGCTATTGTATTTCAGGCCGCTGCTATTGGAGCTCATGGTTTGGCGGAAAAAGCTCTCTTCGGGGGAGATGTGTCCAGC
>CAZYDL010000066.1:0-1217 GCA_964646305.1 uncultured Desulfobacula sp.
TAAATTCATCTGGAAGGTCATCAAAATCTGTTGAACTTATTTCAACTTCTTCTGCTGCCTCTGATACAAGGGAGCCAAAGTCATCAACAGAGGTGACAGGCTCATCATCTTCAAAATCATCTTCAAAATGAAGAAAAGTTTTGTACTCTTCATCGGATATCTTATAAAAATCACGATATGCCTGGATCACATCGTTTTCCGTTGATACTGACACATGAAGTGTTTTACCGGTTTTTTTCTGGAGATCTTCAACAACAGCGGTATCAGTAGGTTCCACCATTGTAATAGATAACTCCTCCTTATTTAAAGCAAGGGGAAAAACCATGGCAGTTTTTGCAAGTTCAAAGGGAAGAATTGTTAATACTTCTGCATCGGGTTGAATCTGGGCAAATTTTACAACATTATAATTATAAAGGCGGCCAAGAACATTTACTATGGTATCAGGGTCGATAAAACCTTTATTTAAAAGAATATTGCTCAGGCGTTCATTGGTTTTTCTATGAACCTGTAAAGCCTCATCTAATTGTAAACTGGTAATCTGTCCTTCTTTGGAAAGGATTTCTCCAATTCTTGTCTTTCCTGCGCCTGATTGATCTTTTATGGTTGCACTCAGGCTGGATGATTTGGTCATACAATAATCCTTGAGGTTTTAAATAAAGTAGTTGTTATTTATAATTCTTAAAAATCCTAATACTTCCTGCCATAATTAACAGAGATCCAAGAATATAAAAACATGCCTTAACAACAACAAGCTTTTGGGCTAAAAATTCTATGGTTTCAATTCTCGGCATTACCTGGGGTATTCTGTAAAATACAGCAATTCCCACCAGGGTTATAACAATACCATAATAAAAGTTTATTTTTTTTTTGTCCATGTAAATTATCTTCCTTTTATATAAATTCCTTTAATTTCATATCATAGTAATCCTCTATTTTTTCAAATTTTTCCATATAAATTTCAAGTTCATCAAAGAGTGATTCATTACTGCCCTCAAGATTTGAAAGTGTTTTTGAAAGCTCTTGTATTTCTGAACCATCCTGATCCAGAGATGCCTTTAATAATTTTTCATTGATGTTTTTTAATAATTTTTCATTTTTATCAATATCATTTTCAAGTGTGTCAATTTTTAGTTTTAAAGGATTAAGTTCTTTTGATTTTTTATTGATGATTTCTGATTTTTTTTGCCGGATTGCCTTTTTCGACAGGACGGACGTTT
>CAZYDL010000066.1:1227-13331 GCA_964646305.1 uncultured Desulfobacula sp.
ATCTCTTTTTTTGACAAACCTGGTGTTTTATTTTTTTTCTCGTCAACTTTTTCTTCATCCTCCCAGCCCTGCTTTTCCAAAAATTCCTGGTAACTGCCTTCAAAAACTTCCATGCCTGAATTTTTAAAAACCACCAGCCTGTTTGCAAGGGAGTGAAGAAACATCTCATTATGTGTCACCATGACAACAGCACCTTCAAAGTTATCAAGAGCACATACTAAAGAATCACAAGATTCCATATCAAGATGATTGCTCGGTTCATCAAGCAGCAGTAAATTAACAGGAGTCATGAGCAGTTTGCCAAGCATAACCCGTGATTTTTCACCTCCGGACAGCATGGATATTTTTTTCAATGCTGCATCTTTTTCAAACATCATGGCTCCGCAGATACCCCGGACAGCCTGCCTGTCAGAACCAGGCCAGGAGAGCAAAAGTTCATCTTCTATGGTAAGATTATCATTTAAAGACTGAACATTGGTCTGTTCAAAATAGCCCTTTTTTACACCTGGATTGACTTTTATACTGCCCGATGCAGCATTCAAATTCCCGCTTAAAAGCTTTAAAAGTGTGGTTTTGCCTTTACCGTTTTTGCCAATAACACCAATGCGGTCTTCAGGATACACAGAAAAAGAAAAATTGTTTATCAAAGAGTTGTCCTGTTCCCAGCCAAAGGAGAGGTCTTCAATAGTCAATACCTGCTTTCCTGCAAAAGCAAGGCTGTTAAAAGAGAATTCAAGATTTTTAAGTTTTTGAAGTTTATCTTTTGTCCGGGATTTAGCCAGGGTTTTTATCCTGGACTGCACCATGCTGGCAAGGCGGGCCTTTGCACGAAATTTTGAAATAAAAACTTCTATTTCCTTTGTCCTTTTTTCCTGGTTAAGTCTTGTTTTCTCCCACACCTGTTCATCCTGGGCAATCTGCATATAATATTTAGATGTATCACCTTTGATTTTTTTAATTTTCTGCCTGTGAATACCAGCAATATGCGTAACAACACTGTCCATGAAGCTTCTGTCATGGGTTACCAGTAAAACTTCCCTTGGCCATGAAACCAGGAATTTTGAAATCCATCTGATTGAAGTAATATCAAGATAATTTGTGGGCTCATCCAGAATAAGAAGATCAGGGTCAGAAACAAGTATTTTGGCAAGGTTAAGCCTTACTTGAAAACCCCCTGAAAACATTGCAGGTGATTTTGACATATCATCTTGAGAAAATCCAAGTCCAGCAAGGATTTTTTCTGCTTTCCAATAGTGATCTTTTTCATGTTCCAAAAGCCCGAGCATGGCTTCATCAATTATTTTTGATCTGGAAAACTCTATTTTCTGGGATAAAAAGCCTATTCTATAACCCGTTGGTATTAAAATACTTCCTTCATCGGGATGGTCTTTGCCTGATATCAAGTTTAAAAGTGTGGTTTTGCCATGGCCGTTTCTGCCGACAAGCCCTACTCTTTCACCGGAATTAATCTGAAATCCGGTACTATCCAAAAGGGGTTGATTACCAAATTGTTTTGATACAGCTTCAATATTTAACATTTATACCACTATTTTTTGTATTCATTTTAAACTCTACTTATAGCACATACAAATCCAATTCAAAATAGTGCTTTTTTATTTAGACTGTGATAAGAAAAGGACAAAATTTTACACAATGGAGAAAAAATGAGCGGATTTAAAATTACATTTCCAGGCAAAAAAAAAATAGACGTTGCATTTGATAAATTTAAAATTAAAACTGATCAGGCAAAAGAAAACGGTGGAGATGAAACAGCTCCGGAACCATTTGATGTTTTTATAAGTTCCATTGGTGCCTGTGCCGGGATCTATGCTAAATCATTCTGTGATGTTAGAAAACTCAGTACAGATAATATGTATATATTGATTAATGTTGCGTTGACAGAAGGGAAAAAACTTATGGACAAAATAGATGTCACCCTTTATGTCAATCAGAAGTTTCCTGAAAAATATATCAAGGCTGTCATTAAAGCCATTGATACATGTGCTGTTAAAAATCAGCTTCATCCTGATATTGAAACAAACACTGCTGTAGCTTATCTTGACAGGTAGTAACAACCTGTTGATGGTAATATAATGGTTTTTTAAAATTTCATATAACAATTTAGTGTTTTATTGGAGATAAAATAATGGCTTTATCATTTATGGAAGGTAATGAGGCCCTGGCAAGAGGTGCAATTGCTGCAGGATGTAATTTTTTTGCAGGGTATCCCATAACCCCAGCAACAACAATTTTTAATAATATGCTTCAAATGCTGCCGCCAAAGGGTGGTATATGCATCCAGGGAGAAGACGAAATCGCTTCCATGGGGTATTTGCATTGGTGCATCCATGGCAGGAAAGAAAACTCTCACTGCAACTTCAGGTCCTGGTATCAGTCTTTACAGTGAACAGATTTCCTTTGCCATAGGCAGTGAAATTCCTCTGGTAATCGCAGATGTACAAAGGCTTGGACCTTCAACCGGTTCTGCAACAAGGGGGGCTGACAGTGATATTCAATTTCTGCGCTGGGGAAGTACAAGCGGGGTTCCTGTTATTGTGCTTGCGCCAACAAATGCCCTTGACTGCTATGAACTTGCTTTTTATGCATTTAATTATGCGGAAGAATTCAGATGCCCTGTCTTTATAGCGTCCAACAAAGAAATAGGCATGAACAAAGAAAGCTTTGATATGGATTCCATCACTCTGCCTTCAATTGTTGAGCGGACGCCATATACTGGAAACAAGTATCTTCCATTTGAAGCCAGGGATGATAAGGCACCCCCATTTCTTCCAATTGGCGGCAAAACCTTAGTAAGGCAGACTTCATCAACCCATGGGCCTGACGGCTATATTACAATTGATTCCGCCACCATTGCAAAAAATCAGGCCAGACTGAGAAATAAAATTCATTCTGCATGCAATAGGATTACTCTTTTTAAAGAAAATATTAAAGAGGACTCTGATACCCTGGTAATAAGCTATGGTGTGACCTCCCGTGCAGTTGAAGATGCAATCAAGATACTTGAACTAAAAGGAAAATCAGTCTCAAGCCTGACTTTAAAAACTCTCTGGCCTGTGCCAGAAGACCTTCTAAAAGAGAAGGCCCGAACTTTTAAACAAATTATAGTCATTGAAATGAACCTTGGACAATATGTCAATGAGATTGAGAGAGTATTAAAGGACAAAAAAGTAAAATTTTATGGTCAGATGAATGGTGCTTTGATTTCACCTGCAAAAATAGTGGAGGTCATTGAAAATGAATAGTTATTTAAATACCTACTTAAATAAAAGCAGACCCCTTGTCTATTGCCCTGGATGCACCCATGAAAATATAACAAAGGCCCTTGATAAAACATTTACAAAATTAAATCTTGGGGCAGATAAAACCGTTATTGTTACAGATATCGGATGCTCAGGCCTTTTTGATACTTTTTTTAACGTGCACGCTCTCCATGGAATTCACGGCCGGGCTTTAACCTATGCTTCCGGACTTAAACTTGCAAATCCTGATCTTAATGTAATTGTTACCATGGGAGACGGAGGCCTTGGCATTGGCGGAGCCCATGTGCTTGCTTCCTGCCGGAGAAACATTGATATTACCCTGATTATTTTAAATAATTTTAATTTTGGCATGACAGGCGGGCAGTATTCAACCACCACGCCATCTGATGCTGTTGTCGGCTCTGAGTTTTTAAACAGGGCTGAAATTCCCCTTGATATCTGTGCAATTGCAAAGAGTGCAGGAGCCTCTTATATCACAAGGTGTTCTGGTCTTGACAGCGATCTTGATGATAAAATAGCAAAGGCAATGGAGCATAAAGGTTTTTCCATTGTTGAAACCCTTGGCATGTGTACTGGACGTTATACAAAAAGAAATAAACTGACTCCTTCTGCTATTAACAAGATCATCCAAGACCTTGAAACCTATTCCGGAGCAATAGAAAAAAACCAACGTCCTGAATATGGTAAAATTTATAGACAACTTGCAGGGCAGAGTACAAAATTCCCAGAACCTGTTACCATGGAAAAGCAGTTTAATATTGAAAATTATCAGCGACAGGAAGTGGTAATCCTTGGCAGTGCAGGCATGCGCATTGTAACTGCTGGAGATATTGTCTGTTATGCAGGCATGCATGCCGGCATGAATGTATCAATAAAAAATGATTATAATATCACTGTTTTAAGGGGGCAGTCAGTAAGCGAAATATTGATAGATCCAGACAAAATCGGTTATACCGGCATTGAATCTCCCACAATTGTGCTTGTTTTGAGTGAAGAAGGAGTACAAAGAAGGCAATATATATTTGCTGATTTAAACCAAAATACCTTTGTGTTAAAAGAAAAAAGCGTTGCAATCCCTGACACCAAGGCAAGTGTTGTTGAGATTGATTTTAAACAATTAAAAATCAAAAAACAGGACTGGGCACTTGCATCCCTTGGCGTGTTGGCAAAAATGGAAAAGGCTCTTAATAAACAAATGCTTGAATCTGCTTTAACGGCTCGTTTTAATGAAAAAGTCTATGACATTGCCATGGAGACGATTAATAAAACCATTCAGTAAAAGAGGTATGAGTGTTAAGGCTTGAGGAACAAATAGCCTGCAGTTTTCTTCTGATAATTAAAACAGATACTTCTTATATATAATTGTGGTATAAAGTTATGAGTGGTGAGCAAAGCCTCACAACTCATAACTCTTACACAATGCCTTATAATTTTAAAAATTAAAAACCTTTGCTTCAGTTGCCATGTCAATGAGATGTGGGCCGCCGTCAAGGAGCATATTACTGAAAAATTTTGCTTCATCAATTTTACGGTTTTTTGCACAGGGAGTACAGATTCCCGTGGCAATCTCATTTTCCACAAGGTATGGCAGGTAATCAGCAGGACAATCACCTGTATCGGTTTTTATACTTAAATCCCTATCCTGATTTGCCCACATGACACCACCATCAATAAAAAACATATCAACATGGTGTCCCTTTGAATGGGCAATTTTTGCAAATTGAAAACATCTTGTGGCATTTTCATTATCATCTTTACTTAGCACAAATAAAAAACTGGTCATGGTTTACTCCTTTTTTTGTTTAAAAATCTGATATTGCCATATAAAATAATGAAAATAAACGACAAAATTTATATATGGAAGAAAAAAACCCAGGCAGTTTAAATAAGAACAGGAAAAATCAATAAAATTATTGACCAAAATCTGTTTTAATGATAAAAGTAAGGGTTTGTATGCAATACTATATTAAATAGATATTGTGATTTATATTAATCCTTGCTCTGATGCAAATATCAGGGCTTTATATCCGTAAGGAGAGACAATGAGGAAGTATGAAACAATTGTTATTTTCAATCCTGATCTTAAAGATCAAGGTCGCACAGATCTGTTTGACAGGGTTAAAAATATCATTTCCAAAGAAAATGGTATTCTTTTAGATTTTGATGAGTGGGGCAATAAAAAACTTGCCTATGAAATCAAGAAAAAATTACGCGGGTTTTATGTTTGTGTTACTTATGGCGGAACAGGCGATCTTGTTAAAGAGCTTGAAAGAAACCTGCGCCTGAGTGATGATGTGTTAAAATTTATGACACTCCTTCTTTCAGATGATGTTACTGTGGAACAACTTGAAGAAGAAGCCAAAGGGAATCAAGACGAGCTTACAGATGAAACTAAAGAAGAATCTGTTGAAAAAGAGACAGCTGATGATCAGACTCCTGAGGATGACAAAAAAGTTGAAGAAACCAAAGAAGAAACTGAATAATTAAGATTGGAGACAAACAATAATGTATAATAATCGTAGAAACCAAAAAGGCGGGGGTAAAAACAGATTTTATCAGCGTCGTAAAATATGTAGATTCTGTGTGGATAAAGAGCTTGAGCTTAATTATAAAACTCCAAAAGCTCTTAGGCAGTTCATTACAGAACGAGGAAAAATAATTCCCAGAAGAATAACCGGTACCTGTGCCAAACATCAGCGCCAGCTTACCATTGCAATCAAACAATCACGTCAGGTTGCACTGCTGCCCTTTGTTGGCAGACCAATGTATTAAAAAAGATTAAAGAGCATTGCACATGACTGGCACAATAATACAACCAACAGCAATAAAGGATATTTTAATTGGTGTCCTTTTATGCATACTGATCATTTCCATTATTTATATAATGCCTTTGATCGGTGTCTTTGCCTGGATGTTTCTTCCTTTGCCTGTTTTATTTTACAGGCTTAAGTCAGGAAGAAAAGGCTGCGCAATAATCATGGTTGCAAGCCTTGCTGTATTAATTATATCCACCAGTAATTTTGCACTGAATACACTCTATTTTGGTTCCCTGTTATTGACAGGTTTTTTTCTTGGTGAATTTATAGAACAACATCTAAGAGTTGAAAAAATTATTATTTATACAGGTTTTGCTGTTTTAACAGCCTGTATGATGGTTCTGTTTTTATACTCTTTAACTTTTACCCAAGGAGTTGAGCAGCTTATTTCAAATTATGCTGCACGATATCAAACCCTGTCAACACAACTTTTTTCCCAGTCTGCTGAACTTTATCCGGAAATGAAAATCGACCGGCAAATGCTTGAAAAAGCAAGTTCTATTCTGGTAAGTGCCTTTCCGGCAATATTTATCAACTCATACCTTACCATGATATGGCTTAATATTTTATTGATTAAAAGGCTGCTGAAAACAAAAGGAATCATTGTTAAAAGCATAGAAAATTTAGACCAGTGGAGAGCACCTGAATACCTGGTGTTTGGAGTAATTGGTTTATCTGCCTTAATGTTTTTTTCCACGGGTGTATTAACCACATTTGCTTTAAATAGTTTAATCATTTTAATGTTTGTGTATTTTTTCCAGGGAATTGCCATTGTATCATTTTTATTTACAAAAAAGAGTGCTCCCTTTGCATTAAGATCATTTTTTTATATCTTGATTGCAATTCAACCTTTTTTCATGTTCCTTGTTATTGGATTTGGATTATTTGATACCTGGTTCAATTTTAGAAAACTTGATACAGCTTGTATAAAAAAATAAATTGAAAAGCCAGCCTTATTAAACCTAAGAAAAGGGCTTTTTGGAGGTATAAATGAAAGTTATATTAAAAGAAACCATTGACACACTCGGCATTGCAGGAACAGAATGCGATGTTGCGGAAGGTTATGGCCGCAACTATCTTTTACCCCAGGGTAAAGCTATTCTTGCCACACCGCAAAATAGAAAAGTCATGGAACAGACTAAGGCAAAGCTTGAGCTTCAGATTGCCAAAGAGCGTAAGCTTGCTGAAGAGATGGCCGATAAAATTAAAGATGTTGTATGTACAATTAAAGCTAAGGTACATGAAGAAGACCGTCTTTATGGATCAGTCACGACCCATGATATAAAAATCTCTTTAAATGATCAGAATATCCAGTTGGAACGCCGTTCCATACTGCTTGCTGAACCCATTAAAGAAATTGGTGAATATAAAGTACCCATCCGACTTTACAAGAATGTTGAGCCTGAAATCACCGTAAATGTTATACCAGAAGAAAAAGAGAAAAAATAGAGATGTGAATCCGGGGAAATTAATAATTTCTCCGGATATTTTTAAAAATTGGATATCTTTTTTAATGAAAAGTTATCTTAACATGGGATATATTTTTAAAACATATTGTGTTAAAAGCCAATAAAACCACAACCGACCCTCTTTTAAATAAAATTCCTCCCCATGATATTGAGGCGGAAGAGTCAATATTGAGTGCAATATTCATTAATAATGACAGCCTTCTTGATATTATAGATATTCTATCGCCCGACGACTTTTACAAAGGTGCCCATAAAAAAATATTCAGTGTCATTATTGAACTTGCCAACAAGCAGGAGCCGGCAGATCTTATTACTGTTGCCAATGGACTTAACGAAAAAGATGAGCTTGAAAGCATTGGAGGCGCAGCCTATCTTGCAGCAATTTCCGATGCAGCCCCCATTGCTGTAAATGCCATACATTATGCCAGAATTATCAGAGGCAAAGCTTCTTTAAGGCAGCTCATAACATCATCTTCCCAGATAATTGAAAAATGCCTGGAAGATAAAGGTGACTTTGAAGAGATACTCGATTTTGCAGAGAACTCTATATTTCAAATTTCAGAGCAAAAAGTTCAAAAATCTTTTCAGGAACTTGGTGATTTAATTAATATCAATATTGATAAGCTTGAAGAGCAGCAGGGAAGTGATGGTGGTCTTTCAGGGCTTTCCACTGGATATTTAAAATTAAATCAAATTACCTCGGGACTACAGAAATCTGATTTAATTATCCTTGCTGCAAGACCAAGTATGGGAAAAACTGCCCTTGCATTAAATATTGCCAGAAACGTTGCTGTTGAAGAGAGAAAACCCGTTGCAGTTTTTTCCCTTGAAATGTCCAATGAACAGCTTTCCATGAGACTTCTGACCTCTGAGGCACGTATTGATTCCAACAGGCTTAGAACAGGCTTTATCAGCCAGGAAGACTGGCAAAGTGCAACAGATGCTGCAGGCATGTTAAACGAACTGCCTGTTTTCATTGATGACACTCCCAATATTACTGCAATGGAGATAAGAGCAAAGGCAAGAAAACTGTATCAAAAACATAATGAACTGGGCCTTATTATTACTGATTATCTGCAGTTGATGAAGCCTCCCTTTAGAACAGATAGAAGAGATCTTGAAATTGCTGAAATATCAAGATCATTAAAAGCACTTGCCAAAGAGTTAAAAGTTCCCATCATGGCTTTATCCCAGCTCAATCGAATGCTTGAACAACGATCTGACAAGCGTCCGATGCTCTCTGATCTTCGTGAATCAGGTGCACTTGAGCAGGATGCTGACATTGTTGCATTTATTTACAGGGATGAGGTTTACAATAAAGAGCCGGACAACCCTAAAAAAGGCACTGCAGAAATTATTGTTGCAAAAAATAGAAATGGAGCTACAGGCACAGCTTTGATGCATTTCCTTGGTCAATACACCCGTTTTGAAGAGCTCTCTTTAGATGCATACCAGGAATTTTAATGAAGAAAAAACTTTTTGGTAACACTTCCGGTCTGAGAAATATCCAGCTCAAAACAATAGAATCTCTTTATACCTTTACCACTCCGAGTGAATATATTATTGAGCCTCAAATTGCTCAACTGCTGGTCAGGCTTTCCCATGAAATTAAAAGACAGATAGGACTTCTCATTGACCGTAATGGGAGGGTAATCTATGTTATCCTCGGTGATGCACACAAAGTTGTAATACCGGTTACTTCCGGATATATGGCAATTCCAGGAAAACTCAAGGGACTTCGCCTTATTCATACCCACTTAAAAGATGAACAGCTTACACAGGATGATTTAACAGATCTTGCCCTGCTGCGCCTGGATTATATAACAGCTATCTGTATAACACCAGATGGGAAACCAGGAAGGGTTTATTCCGGACATATTCTTCCCCATGAAGATTCAAGCCCCTATAAAATTATTCAAAGCAGCAATATTAACATGCTTGATATTGATTGCCTGACGCAGATTCAGGCTCTTGAATCTGAGCTTACAAAAAAAAATTCTTTATACAAACCTGAATCAGGCAAAGAAAATGCATTTTTAATCAATGCAACAACTGTTCATCCAAAAAATGCCTGGGCTTCCATGGATGAACTTAAAGAACTTTGTAAAACAAGTCATATCAATGTGGTTGGAACAGCAGTTCAAAGACGCAAAACCATTGATTCTAAATTTGTTGTGGGTAAGGGTAAACTTTCCAGCCTTATTATTTCTGCCATTCAAAAATATGCAAGTATGCTTGTATTTGACACTGAGCTGTCAGCTTCCCAGATACGTGCCATTACTGATTTTGTTGAAATCAAAGTAATTGACAGAACTCAACTTATCCTTGATATATTTGCAAGACAGGCAAAATCCAGGGAAGGAAAATACCAGGTAGAACTTGCTCAAATGGAATATCTTTTGTCTCGTTTAATTACTAAAAACACTGCAATGTCAAGATTAACAGGTGGAATTGGAGGCAGAGGTCCCGGTGAAACAAAACTTGAACTCAATAGACGAAGAGTTAGAGACAGGATAAACCGGCTTAAAAAAGAGATAAAAAAAATCCATAAGCAGAGAAAACAGCAAAAATCACGACGTAAAAAAAGAAACCTGCCTGTGATTTCAATTGTAGGCTATACAAATGCTGGTAAATCTACCTTGTTAAATACCTTAACACAGAGTAAAATTATTGTTGCAAATCGCCTGTTTGCAACTCTTGATCCTTCCTCCAGGCGATTGAGATTTCCAAAAGACACTGAAGTTATTATTACTGATACAGTTGGTTTTATCCAGAACCTTCCCAAAGAATTGATGCAGGCCTTTCACTCCACCCTTGAAGAACTCAATGATGCCGATGTAATTTTACATGTTATAGACATAAGCAATCCAAGGTATATGCAGCAAAAAGAATCTGTTGAAAAGATTTTAAAAAGTTTAAAATTAAATACCACCCCTACCCTTATGATATTTAATAAAATTGATCAAATTAAACTTGACTCTTTTGATGATCAATGGCTGCTCAAGCAGGGAATCCCAATTTGTGCAACCAAAAAACAGACATTAAAACCTTTGATTGAAAAATTAGAATTCATGGTTAAAATATAAAATTAAGTATTGACCATGGCATTTTTTTAAAATAGATAAAGCTTGACTGAAAAACTAAAAACGGAATGAACATGAAAATAAGACAGCTTGACCAGATTATTAATAATTCATTAAAAACAGATTCCATAGATACACCTGACTGCTTTGGAGAATTTAACAAAAAAAATAAGCTTTGCTCCCAATATTGCAGTGTCGCCATAAAATGCTGTGTCATGCACAATAAAAACCCAAAAATTGATATTATGGAACAGCTTTTAACCCATAACCATTATGCAATCAAACTTAATTAATAGAGACTTTTTTAATAAAGCTTTGACCTGACATTCCGACTTAATATCTGTTTCAAAATATTAAAAAACAGGCACAATTTATCCCATTGCAATTATATTCAGTTTTAAATATTTTTTATTGACACTTAAGAGATAATCTATTATTACATAGAGGTTTTTCATGTGGGGTTGTAGCTCAGCTGGGAGAGCGTACGGCTGGCAGCCGTAAGGTCAGGGGTTCGATCCCCCTCAGCTCCACCAGATATCTAATAAAATTAATAAGTTAGATGTCAAAATTAAGCTCAAATACTCTTTTTTCTGAAGAGGTACAAAGTCAGGGTACACAATGCCTGATAAATGTTCAGAATAAGGAGTTTTTTTATGCCTACTCAAACGTACATCCTCCAAAAACCTTCCGGTTATTATTTTCGATTTAAATTCCCTGAAGACATCAGATTTTTTGTCAAAAAAACAGAATTAAGGTATTCATTGCAGACTCGTTCCATTGAATTGGCAAAATCCAAGGCTCGTTTGATGGCTGGTAAAGTACAACATATAATAAGAAAAATCAGGCGAGGAAGCATGACAAAACTCACCGTTGAACAGATAAACGGACTTATCAGTAAATATATCCTTAACACTCTGGACACAGATGAAGTGGACAGAACAATAGATGATAGTCCTCATGATCCAAGCTTTCAGGAAGATCATGTCAAAATCCTTGGTATGATCAGCGACCTGTTCAAAAACAAACTTGCCACCAAAGATAAGACCTTTATAGAAAGCACACTTGATGAATTCCTTAAAGAACAAGGGGTGGACGCTGACAAGGATTCTATGGCCTACAAAAAACTTTACCGTGATATGCTCAAGGCTGACGCTCATATCTTTGAAATCATGAAAAAAAGGCAACAAGGTGATTACAGTGATGAAATAATGCCCGAATTTGTTCAGTCTCCCCCTGCCCTGCCTCAGGCACCTGTCAAAGTATCCAAGACTATCAGTCAAGTCATGGTTGATTTCTTCGAGGAAGGTAACGCAGAAAAAAGATGGACACCCAAGACCAAAGGTGAAATTAAAGCAAGTATACAAGTTTTGATAGATTATTTTGGTGATGTCCCCGTTAACTCCATTGATCGAAAGTTGATGGGACAATATAAAAGGGATATAATGAAATTACCGC
>CAZYDL010000067.1:0-13302 GCA_964646305.1 uncultured Desulfobacula sp.
CAATCGGATAAGATTGTGGTTCGTTCCTCACACAATCTATCCTTATTCGTTATATTCTATTTTACTGTTGTCATATTGCCATCTTCACATTCAACTAATATTATTAACTTTGAACTGCTATCAAGCGAAAGATCATGATTAAGTAACACGATATTGTAATTGTCACCATTTTTTCTAGTAGATGGATACTGTATAGCATCAAAACCAGCAGCTTTTGCGCAATCACTTATGAATCTCGTGAATACATATTTAGGTTTATACCAACCTGAATCATCTTGACGGGCACTCATTAGTACAGAATATACTAAAGTATTCAAAAGGTCACTCTGCTTTGGGTGTTTCTCGTACGTGTTCGTCAAATCCAATATTTTGATTTCTTTTGTGATTTTTATTTCGGCAATAATACAAGGACTTTCTCTTAATTCATAAAAACATGTTTCAGGATCACTTCCTAAATATAACGCTGGAATTCCAGCATGATTATACCGCCCTTCTTTGACACAACTTTTAGGGGGAAAATCAAATTCCTTTATAGCAGTAGTAGAAAGCGAGGCTTTTGTTCTTGCTCTAAACAATGAATTATCAACTATTGTCTGAGTTGATTCTTTAGAAAGATCGGTGATTGCTTCGTAAACTTGGTTTGCAAATTTATTTTCTAACAGCAGAAATGGAGTTTTGTTTGATATATCAGCAATCTCTCCAATGATAAGTTCAAAATCATCAACTACATCAAATGGTAATGTGTAAGGCCAAATGTTATAGCGAAGTTCTGCTCCACATCTTGGGCAACTTATAGATTTAATAAATTTATTGAATTGCTCTTCCGAATAAAATTCTTGCAATCTGGAACCTGAATAAAAACTTGACATGTCAATTGAACTTCTCTGAAACGCTTCCCGATCCGCAGAGTAAGCGTGTGGCCAGTTTTCCAGAAAATCATCATAACACTCGTCACAGCAGGCTATGTCACTGGAAAACCAACTTTCCAAGTCCCTATAAAATAGTTCTTCAAACCAATAAGGATCTTCATCCTCAACTAAATCTATTTTTTCGTTCATGGTGTCCTTAAAATATAACAATTATTGTATGTCCTGTAGTAAACTCCTTATTTACTATTATTACTTTGAAAGTATATGTTCAAAGTCATTGTAATGTCAAGGAATACGATAGATACAACTTATATGTCATGACGTATAAGTAATATATTGGAGAGGAAAATGAAAAAAATCAAAATCAACTGGTGTTTTTATTTCATGTTCCTTAATCATGGATTCAACTTTTTGGAAATAACCTACCATACCTGGAAATGCAAGAAGAAAGTTTATACATAGATTATTATCCATCAATTAAATATAATTGAATAACATTCCTGAAAGGGTTTACTTTCTGGGATGATCTTTTCGCCACTGCTTTGGACTTATATAGGATTTGCCCTGGTTCCACATTCCTTTTTTAGCTCGCCTTGCCCTTGATTCTTCCTGGAGGTATGTTTTTGAGTCAAGATTTTTTGGTCGTCTTCCTTTATAGACTTCGGCAAATCCTGATTTTATCATTTCAAGGTTGGCATTTTTACCATTTACAAAGACTTCGGCAAGCTGCCTGTTATAGCCGCCTGTTCCATAACTTTTAATTGCAATTGTTTTATTATTGAGAAGATTTTTTAAATATGATTTTGCTTTTTGACTAAAAGGTTGATCTGGCCTTTTTCCATATCCTGTTTCAGGGCAGTCAATGCCCACAAGGCGAATTTTAAATGTCAAATCAAGGCCTGTGACCTTTATGGTATCTCCGTCGTAAACCTTTAACACTTTAAATTTTTGACCCTGAAATACTATATTGCTCTCTTCAAATTCTTTAACATCTTGATCCAGAACAGGAGCTATATTGCTGAAATGGCGTATTCCGTTTTCATCTGTCCAGAAATATATATTGCCCAAAAAAAGAATGCTGCAAAAAAAAATTAATAATAGATAAATAAAAGTTTTAAACATAAAACTTAAGTTAACATATTTTTTTCACCAGTACAAAGGAAGACCACTTTTGAAAATCACGCTGCCAGATCAGTTCCAGACCTTTTTTAGAATACATATTAATCAGGTCTGCTTTTTCCCATTGTCTTACGCCGGATATGATTGCAATACCGTTATTTTTCAAACTTTTATAAATCAAATCAGACAAAGCTGCTAATGTAGGCGGTCTTAAATTGGCACAGATAATGGAAAATCTGTTTTCTCTCTCTTCCATTGTCTGTTCAATAAGAGTGATTTTTTTTCCAAGATGATTGAGTTCTATATTTTTTTTTGCTTCATTTATGGAGATTGGATCAATTTCGTAGGCATGGCATGATGCAAGGCCTGCAAGGCACATAGCCATGGCAAGCACTCCAGAGCCTGTTCCAATATCAGCCCCTTTTAAATCTTTATTCAAATCAATCATCTTTTTTTCAAAAAAACAAAAATCAATGGCTTCAAGACAAAGCTTTGTGGTGGGGTGGCTGCCGGAACCAAAAGAGATTCCCTGGGTAATAATAATTTCAATATTATTCTGGTTTAATCGACCCTGGAAACCAGGGGGCTTGAGAATAAAATTATCTGTCATGGAAACCGGCTTTAAAAAGCTCTTTTCCACATAGGTTGAACCATAAATATAATTATAGCATAATTGCTGATCATCAATGAGTTTTTGTACTATCTGTTTTGCTTCTAAAAAAGATATGGACAATATTGTTTTTATTTTTTTTATATAAGCTTGTGCTGTAAGTCTCTTATCAGACTGAAAAAGTATATTTAAAACCTCTTTTTTGTCTGCTTTTAAATCAGAGGGAACCATGATCTTCTTTTTTTAAAAGGTCTGCATAGAACAAAGCAAATTCATACATTCCCCTGATTTTTTCCTCCTCATTAATAATGCCAAGACACATTTCAAAGGCTCCCTGGGCAAAAGAATTTGTGTATTCATCATGATCAACATCTGATAAAAACTCCCGGATTAAATCCTGACTTGTCCGCTTTGTCTTATCTTTTCTTATATCTATGGGGTCTTTAGGTTCCTGGAAAGGGTCCCACTCTTCATATCCTCTTTTAAGGATGTACTTCTGGCCTCGTTTGCCCATTGTGTCAAAAATTGCTTTTTTCTTATCTTCTATCTGCTCTTTGCTGAATTCTTCCATTATTTTTTTACTCCAAGGTAGTCTTCGGTAAATTCTGTTATCAGGGTCATGGAAACTGGAATCAAAATTTCATGCATTTTAATTTTTTCCGAATTGATATCCTGAATCAATTGTGCGGAAAGAAGCTGGAGCTGGCCATAAATTTTATCCATATTCATTGTTGGATAGGGTTTGCCCTGGATGAAATTTGTCCTGCCGCAGATATGGCTTGCCCCTGCAGTGGAAGTTGGAATTCCATAAATTCTACAGGTAATGGGGCGGTGTTCATACATCACACATAGATTATCCTCGCCAAGGAGTGGACATCTGATCCTCTCCTGGGACATTTTTGCCACAATCTCAAGCTCATCTGCACCTTTTTTAACTTCTTTATAGGCGTTTCGTTTCATCTTTACCAGGACCCGGTCAGTCTTACCTGCAATCTCAACAAGGTCGTTTTTGGGCTTGCCTGAAAAAGTTTGTAAAAATTTATCATTTAAATAGAGGGCTTCTATGAGTGTAAGATCAAAAATTGCATAACAGCAGTCAGAGCATTTTTCCCTGCAGAACACTTCTTTGGGATACTCTTTTTTTACACGGTCAAACACTCCATCCACTATTTGTACCAATGCTTCATATTTAACAAAATGTTCTTTTAAGTTTAATGCCATTAGATTTATCCTTATATAAAAACCTTCATTTTAATTGTATACTTCTTTCATATTTTATAATGGGCAGTGATCATTACAAACAATCTGTGACACCTATTTTCCTATACAAAAATTATTAAAAATATTATCTAGAATATCAAGGGAAGCTGTCTGACCTGTAATAGTTCCAAGACAATCTACACTGGTTTTAAGATCAATTGCAAGCATCTCCATTTCTAAGGATTGCATGATTGCCTCTTTTGCTGCCACAAGGTTTTCAGCAGCCTGTTCAAGAGCTTTTTTATGCCTTAAATTTGGTATAATGGATGATTTTTCCAAGTCCAGATCTGCAATACACATAGTAACAATTTTCTGTTTCAGCTCCTTAATCCCCTTGTTTAAAAGAGCTGAAATTTCAATTTTTGGAATATGCTGATAGGTTTGGGAAAGCTCTGGCAGACTTTTATCTTCAAGATCAATCTTGTTAACAACAAAAATAATTTTTATATCTTTTAGTTTGTCAGGTGGCAGAATTTTTTCAAATTCCTTGTCAGAAAATGAAGAGCCTGATTCTTTCATGAACAATACAAGATCTGATATATTTATATGGTCTTTTGCCTTTTCTATGCCGATAATTTCAACAAGATCATCGGTTTGGTGAATACCTGCTGTATCAGCTATGACAAAAGGAATCCCATCAATATTGAGCCCCTCTTCAACAGGGTCTCTTGTGGTTCCGGGAATAGCTGTCACAATGGACCTGTCCTGCTCAAGCAGCCTGTTCATCAAGCTTGATTTTCCCACATTGGGGGCACCGCAGATGGTAATTCTTATGCCCTCTTTTAAAAAGCAGGCATCATCATGCTGTTTAATAAATTCCCGGCATTGTTCAAGTATGTCATCAATTAATCCAATCTCTTTTTCACCAGGTTCAAAGGATTGTACATCTTCCGGGAAATCAATATTGACTTCAATCAAAGATAAGAGATCAATCAATTGCTCTCTTAAATTATTTATTCTATTTTTCAGAGTTCCCAGATTCTGGGAGGCAGCAAATTTTAAGGCATTTACAGATTTTGCATTGATTATGTCTGCAACAGCTTCTGCCTGTGTCAAATCAATCCTGTTATTTAAAAATGCTCTTTTAGTAAACTCTCCTGGTTCAGAAAGCCTTGCACCGCATGAGAGTATCTGCTCTAAAATAGTCCTCAAAACTATGGTGCCTGCATGGGCCTGGATTTCAATAACATCCTGGGCAGTATAAGAGCGGGGTCCCTGCATGGGAATAAGCAGGACTTCGTCTATCACATCGTAAGTTTTTAGATCAAAAACATACCCGTGATAGACTGTGTGAGATTTAAGGAGAGGGTAGGTTCCTGGTTTTGATTTTCGAGTAGAAAAAAGCCTTGAAGCAATATCAAAGGCTTTTTCCCCTGAAATTCGTATGACACCAATACCGCCGTTTCCAAAGGGAGTTGCTATGGCGGCAATTGTATCATTCATCTGTTTTATCTTTTAGACCGCTTTTTTCCTTTAAAGGAATTCTTTTTTTTAGGAAAAATCACAAGGCGCCTGTAATATCCATCACCCATGCTCTGGGTTCTGACTTTATTATCATCTTTTAATGCAAGATGAACAATGCGTCTGTCCTGGGCACTCATCTGATTGATGGTTGCAGGACGGCCTGTCTTTTTGGCCTTGTCTGCCATTTTATATGCAAGATGCTGAAGGTTTTCCTTGCGTGTTTCCATATACCCTTCAATATCCACCCTGACTCTTACCCTGGCTTCGCTCTTTCTATTAATTATTTTATCGGTCAAAAACTGCATTGCATCAAGGGTTTGGCCTTTACGGCCAATGAGAATACCAGCATTACCGCCTTCAATGGTTAAAGTCAATCTATCGCTTTGGGTATCATGGCTTACACTGGCATCATCGGTAATAAGGTCAGCCATTTTCTGCAATGCTTCCATACCAAGGTCTATGGATTCCTGGGTTACATCAACAGCCTCTGGTCTTTCATAGGTTTTATTAACCCTTGTCTCCTTGCCAAAGGCTTCATCCACAATGGACTGAACCCCTTCTGACTGAATCCTTGCTGCTTCATCTATATTATCACCTGGAAGGTTTACATTGATTCTTGCATCTTTTCTTCCAACAATTCCAAAGATTCCTGATGTACCTTCTGAAATTACATCATATTTCAAATCATCAGCAGAGAGTGATAATTTTGAACAGGCATTTTGAATAGCGATATCTACATTTTTTCCGGTAAATTCCTGAGTTTGTGTCATATTTCCTCCTGCTTTAAGCAAATTTCTTTTGAATATAATACTGCTGTCCCATGGATATGATATTGTTCACAAACATATACAAAACCAGTCCTGCCGGGAAATTAATAAATAATACAGTCATGAATATTGGCATGAGCATCATCATTTTTGCCTGCATGGGATCTCCTGTGGCAGGTGTCATTTTCTGCTGGAGTAAAAAAGATGCGCCCATGACAAGCGTTAACATGGGCAGGCCATGTGGGGCCTGCATCATTGGAATTGAAAAGCTAAATTCAAACAGCCTGTCTGGAGCAGACAGATCAGTTATCCATCCAAAAAACGGAGCATGGCGCAGTTCAATGGCCTGGTAAAGCATCCTGTAGAGTGCAAAGAAAATAGGCATCTGTACCAGCATGGGCAGGCAGCCGCTTGCAGGATTTACTTTATATGTCTTATAAAGTGACATGACTTCTTTATTCATTCTCTGCTTATCATTTTTATATTTTGCTCTAAGTTCGGTCATTAGAGGCTGAACTTTTTTCATCTTGTTCATGGACTTGTAACTCTTGGTTCCAAGTGGCCAAAAAATAAGTTTAATCAAAACCGTTAAAAGAATGATAGCAATTCCATAATTAGGAATTACGTTGTAGATGGTATTCATGGTGATTAAAAGTGGCTTTGCAATAATATTAAAAAACCCAAAATTAATTGCCTTCTTAAAGCTGTTGTCATATTGACCAAGGACTTTTAAACTCTTGGGCCCCATATAAAAAACAAAAGGATAGCTGGCCTGTTTACCAGGATCCAACCTGTCCATTGTCTGTATCAAATCATTTGTAACAAGCTCATTGACATAGGAGAGTTTTAATTTTGTATCAAGATTTACCACCATCTCTCCAGATGATTCCTGCATTGGTTTTGGCATGACAGCCGTCATGAAATAACGTTCCGTATACCCAGACCAGCCGATTTTACCACTATAGGTGTTCTGCTCTTCTATATTTTTGGGTTTGATGGCAGTATACTCATCATTAACAAAAACAACTGGCCCTTCAAATGCAAATCTTGATCTTTTTTTGACCTCTTCATCATAAATTCCAGGCGTTGAAATCACAATGGAATCATTTAAAGACATGTCAGAACCATTTTGAAAGACTATATCACAGTCTATCATATAGGAATCTGCCCTAAAGGTGAAAGTCTTTTTTATAACCAGGCCTCTTGGGGTTGTAAAGACAAATTCAATGCTTTTACTGCCCTGGGAAACAATGGTTTTATCTGTGCTAATATTTGCTGTATAAACAGCATTTTTTAATTTTGGAATAGACTTTCTTTCAAGATCGAGAGTTAACATCCCAGAGGCAAGATCTTTAGATACCAACTGTTTTAATGGAGAGTCCGGCTTGTTAGTCGCCTTATATTTTTTCAGTTCAAATCTTCTGACAGCTGCACCATATTCTGAAATAGCAATATTATACAAAGGTGTTGATATGGATATTGTTCTAAACTTGCTCTCAGGCCTTTCAACGGGCGTAGATGGAACAATGGGTGCTTTATAGTCTGAAACATTTGAAGCTCCCTGCTGAACCTGCTGCTGGCTCTGATTTTGATTCTGTTGATTTTGGACTTGTAGTGGCTGACTATCTTGTGGCGGCGGTTTTACAAAAAATGTCTGATAGCCCACAAGAACTACCACAGAAAGCACTACCGCGAGTAATAATCTTTTTTGTTCATCCATTTTTTCTCCTATCATAACTGCTATAAAATATTAATTTCCACAACTTCTTTGTTGGTAAAACTATCTATTCTATAAAGCATGTAATATGTGGGAAAACAGTATGGAATCAGGATAAATTATGGAACTGGATCAAAACCTCCTGCATGGAATGGATGACAACGCAAAATTCTTTTAACGGCAAGAATTGTACCTTTAAAGCTTCCATATTTTTCAAGAGCTTCAATGGCATATGCCGAACAGGTCGGGTAATAACGACAATTTTGTCCTGTTAAAGGTGAAATAAAATATTGATAAAATTTAATGGGTATTAATAATAGCTTTTTCATATTTTTGTCACTGCTATTTTTGAAAAAAGTTTATCAAGCTTTACAATAATTTCCTGGTTAGATAGCGTAGTCAGACCTTTTCTTGCAATGATATTTATATCTCTTGGTTCTGAAATATTCTCTTTATTATGTCTGAAATATTCTCTGATAATTCTTTTTATCCTGTTACGTTCTACTGCATTTCCTACTTTTTTTGATACTGTAATGCCAATTCGATTGTTTTGAGCTGTTCCTTTAAGCACAATTGCTATAAAGCAGTCTGTATATACTCTTTTCCCTTGTCTCGAAAGCTTTAAATACTGACCTCTTTTCAGAAGTCTTACCTTTTTTGGAAAACAAAAGTCTTTCAAGTGTTTGACCTTCAGGTTAGTTTCTGCCCTTTAGGGTATAAATCCCTTTATTAAACTCTATATTACACTGAAAGTTTCTTTCTTCCTTTTGCTCTTCTTGCGTTAATAACGCGTCGTCCGCCTTTTGTGGCCATCCTTTTAAGAAAGCCGTGCTTTCTTGTTCTTTTCCGATTGCTTGGCTGAAATGTTCGTTTCATAGATTTACCAATCCTTAACTTAAATTTACTTAATTCTATCCATTATTGTCACAACTACCATAAACAATAGATAATAAAGTTTTTAAGAAAGAATGTCAAGAATGAAAAAAGGCTTTTGTGAAATATATCTGTTTATTTTTTCACCTTAATAAGAGGTATCAAGATGACCCTGACAGGGTAAAAGGCAGGAAAGATTTATACCCTAAAGGGCAGAAACTAACCTGAAGGTCGAAAACTTGATATAATTTTTGTCCCTGCTATTTAAGCAGGGACAAAAAAAGTTAAGGTTTAACTATATCTATAGGGGACGCCTGCTTGATCCATGGTTTTAGAATATTGTTTAAATATCTCCACAACCTTTTTTGCCCGTGGACTGATGGAGGCTATCTCGTTCCAGAACTCTTTTGAATCTTCAACTACCTGATCCCACTCGTTTGTAGGAATTGTAGTTAATTCCATTTTCTTTCCTTCAACACGAAGCTTTGCTTCTCCACCCCAATACCAGATCTGACGGTAATAGTGTGAACTGTCCATGGAAAGCTTGAATAACTCCTGTAAATGTGGAGGAACTTTTGCCCAGCTTTCACTATTGGCAAAATATGATCCGCACCATGCTCCGGTAACATTGTTTAACAAAGCATAGTCGCATACATCGGCCCAGCCGACTTCATAGGCTTCTGTAAATCCACACCAGGCAACACCATCAAGTTCTCCTGTCTGAATGGCAACTTCAATATCGTCCCAGGGAAGTGTTACAGGCACAAGACCATAACGTGACAAAAATTTTCCCGCTGTGGGCACACCAAATACTCGTTTGCCTTTCATGTCTGCAAGACTTCTGATGGGTTTTTTAGTAAAAATATGCAGAGGATCCCAGGCACCGGCACCAAGCCATTCAACTCCTTTAATCTCACCATAGGCCTCTTGCCATATTTTATCCAAACCATAATATTTAAATAAAACAGGTAAATCCAGGCTGTAACGTGTTGAAAAGGGGAAGTACCCGCCAAACACACTGATATCAACAGGGGAAGCCATGGTTGCATCATCACTTTGCACTGCATCAATGGTACCATTCTGCAATGCTCGGAAAAGTTCACTGGTGGGAACAAGTTGATCTGCATAGTACAGTTCAATTACCATTTCACCATTGGCAGCACGATTAAAAGCTTCAATCTGAGGTTTAATAACATGAGCACCGAGAGGAGCTCCTGAATAGGTTTGTAAACGCCATTTAATAGGTTTTTTGGTGTTTGATTTAGGTGTTGCTGGCGTTGTTGATGTGGATGGTGTATCAGAATCATTTGAGCAAGATGAGATGATTGCTGATGATGCAACTACAGCTCCAGCAGCAGCCACTCCTGCTTTTTTGAGAAATCCACGGCGGTCTGTTTTTTCTACCTTGTCTTTGGTTGTACCTACATTTTTTTTGTCTTCCATTACATACCTCCTTTAAAGTTAATGATGAATACTAGAACCTGATGACAGGCCGCTATAAAATAGATAATTTTGTAAGAGCCTGATAATTCATATTTAGTAAAAATTTTATCATTTTGTATATACTAAATTGGGCAGCCAGAGAGCAATTTGAGGAAAAATCATTATTAAAATTAATGCCAAAGTCATAACCAGCACAAAGGGAATAATTGATCTATATATATCTGCCAAAGTAATTTCATCCGGAGCCATGGCACGCATTAAAAACAGATTATAACCAAAGGGAGGAGTCATATAGGCAATCTGGCATGTAATTGTATATAAAATACCATACCAGATTGGATTAAATCCAAGGGAGATAATCAGAGGAACATATAATGGAGCAACAATGACAAGCATTGCTGTATCATCAAGAAACATTCCCATTACAATGTATGATAACTGCATCATCACCAGGACCTGCCAGGGGCTTAAATCCCATGTTGTGATAAACAGAGCTTCAATGGCTTTTACAGCACCAATCCCATCAAACACTGAGCCAAAGCACAGCGCTGCCAGGATAATCCACATGAACATGCAGGAAATTCCAAGGGTTTTTCTAAGGGTCTCTTCCATCACTTCTCTTGTGAGAGTACGCTTAGCTGCTGCTGCAATTGTTGCAGCGGCAGCACCCACAGCAGAACTTTCCACCAGGCTGGTAATACCCATGAGAAAGAGTCCTGTCATAAAAAAGAAAATCAAAAAAGGTACAATACCTGCTTTTAAGTACTTGAGCTTTTCACTGAATGGCATGTCAAGCTCTTCTTTACTGACAATGGGGGCAAGTTCAGGCTGTAGTTTGCATCTGATAATAATATATATGATAAACAGTCCTGCCATCATTAAACCGGGAACAACTCCTGCCAGCCAGAGCCTTCCAACGGGCTGGCGTGCAATCATGCCATAGAGCACCAGCACCACACTTGGCGGCACTAATATTCCAAGGGAGCTGCCTGCCTGGACAACTCCAGTTATCATTACCTTATCATAATTCCGGCGCAGCATTTCAGGAAGTGCAATGGTTGCACCAATTGCCATGCCTGCAACACTGAGCCCGTTCATTGCTGAAATAACAACCATCAAACCAATGGTTCCAATGGCAAGCCCTCCTCTAAGCCCTCCAAACCAGACATGGAACATTCCATATAAATCATCTGCAATGCCGGATTCAGAAAGAATGTAGCCCATATAAATAAATAGAGGCAGAGTAAGCATGGGATACCAGTTAAATAGTTGAAAAGCTGCATTAAACGGCATTTCAATAGCACCACGGCCATATAAGAACAGTGCAGCTGTTGCAGATACGAATCCAATGGCTGCAAATATACGTTGACCTGTTAACAACATTACCAGCATCCCGCCAAACATGGTGAGTGCGATCATTTCATAGCTCATTAAATTTTAACACCTCTCACAGTTGCAATGTCTTTAAAAAAAGTGGATATGGACTGCAATATCATTAATATAATCCCAAATACCATGATAAGCTTAATTGGTATCATGGAAGGGTTCCACTGTGAAAAATTACGCTGTCCGTATTCAATGGCGTACATGGTACTGGATATTGAACCAAAAAGCAGAGTGAGTAGATAAAATACCAGAAAAAAATTGGTGCAGACATCAATTTTGGCCTTGGTTCTCACTGAAAACCTGTCATATAATAAATCCATTCGAACATGGTCTTTTAGCTGCATTGAATAGGCACCACCGACTATATAGTAACCGGTTATAATAAATTGTGCCATTTCAACAGTCCAGGAGAGGGGGATGTTTAATATATTTCGGGTCACCGCGCCAAGCAGCAGGACAGCAATCATTAAAAAGACTGAATACATTGCCAGCCGCCCAAACTTGGTGGAAATATAATCAGCAAATTTTACATAATAAACTATACATTTTGGCATTTATTTGTCTACCTCCTGTTTCTTCAATGGCTCTAATATCATATCTTTAGGCTGTGTTTTCTATTAGCTCCTGCCTCAATAATAAATCATCACGAAGCAGTAACATCATGTACCCCATCAGTCAACACAAAATTTGTCAGTTTATCTGTTTTATCAATCACAACAAATAATCTTAACCTTTGCCTTGAGCAGGGCTGCTTTTATTGTATCTGGTGGCGGTTTATCACACACAAGATTATTTATTTGATTCAGGCTGCAAACCTTGAATGATGCAATACGGTGAAACTTTGAGCTGTCCACAATAATAGTAAGACAATCTGCCTGGGCAATCATTGCCTGGGCAAGCTGGGCCTCATCAATGGAAAAATCCATGACACCTGTTATTGTATCCAGTGCCCCAATGGTTAAAATTGCATGGTGTGCCCTAAAAAATTTAACCTGGGAAATTGCAAAATTCCCAACGGTCTGCAGATTATCACTGTTGAACTGGCCGCCAAGCAGAAAAACCCCGGATTGCATATGGGAGTGGCTCAAAATTCGGGCAATTTCCGATGAGTTGGTTACAACAGTCAAATTAGAAAGCTCAGCAAGCTTTTCTGCAAAAAAAACAGAAGTGGATCCTGTATCAATCAAAATAGTTTCACCAGGGGAGATTAGTTTCACCGCCCTTTCTGCAACTCTAACCTTCTGGGTTACATTCTCACCCATGCGGTCGCGGAAAGACCCCTCTCCAATAGTTGTGGGCAATGATGCTCCACCGTGAAATTTTTGAACCTTGCCGTTTCGTGCCAACTCAGACAGGTCCCGGCGTATGGTCTCCCGTGAAATATTGAAAAGTTCTGCCAGTTCATTAACTGTAATGTGATGACGCTGTCGAATAATATTGACAATTTCAGATTGCCTGTCATGGGAAGTCATATTGTTAATCCCTCCATTCCATTGATCTGTTTACTGCCTCTTTAAATTTTTCCAAATATTGGCTTTTGTCAACTTCAGGTTGATACTGCCTGTTTAAACTATCTTTCAAATCTGATTCAAGTTCAAAATCAATACCTATATCCATGGATAACTTTGCTGTTCCAAAGGCTGTTAATTCTGCTGATGATTGTACAACCACCTTTTGATTAAGCACATTTGCAAGAAACTGACAAAAATATGGATTTACAGACAGACCTCCATCTATGGAAATTTCATCTTTAATTGATACAAATTCATTCATGGAAGCAATCACTTCAGCCGT
>CAZYDL010000068.1:0-13277 GCA_964646305.1 uncultured Desulfobacula sp.
CTGACAAAGTTGATGAAACTGAACAAGTTGAAGCAGATAGTAGTGATGAAATAGCTGCTGTTAAAGCAGAAATTCCTGAAGATGCAGACCAGGAAAAACCAGATGAAGAAGAATCAGATGCTTCAAAAGAAAAATAGTATTATTTAAAAGTGTAAAAAGGGCTGAATTAACTTAATTGTCAATTTAGCCCTTTTTTTTTATTTAAAAACAAATTTAGGACACTTTATTATGTATGCAAGACGACACCCATTTCTTTTTTTCTTAATAATCATTGTTGGTTGTACAACAATAATGTTTTCAGGATTTGTTCTGATTTTTTCTTTTGGTTCTAAAATGGTGGATTCAAAATTTATAAATAAATATTCAGCATCTTCAGGCAATATTGGTATTGTTGAAATAAACGGGATGATTCTATCTTCAAAAAAAATTATCCAGAATATTAAAACGTTCAGAGATAATGATGCCATTAAGGCAATAATATTGCGTATTGATTCTCCAGGCGGTGGCATTGGTCCTTCCCAGGAAATATATCGCGAAGTCATGAAAACTAAAATGGATAAGAAAATTATCACCTCCATGGGATCGGTTGCTGCTTCCGGAGGTTACTATATTGCATCTGCAACTCATAAAATCATTGCTAATTCCGGGACTATCACCGGCAGCATTGGTGTTATTATGGAGTATGCAAATATCCAGGAAATTGCAAAAAAAATTGGTATCTCTCCTGTGGTTATTAAAAGCGGTGAATTTAAAGATATTGGTTCTCCTTTGAGAGAACTTACAGATTCAGAAAAAATGATTCTCCAGGAGCTTGTGGATGAACTTCATCTTCAATTTGTAAACGATGCTGCAAAGGCCAGGGGAATGAAAGTAGATAAAATGATGAAACTGGCAGATGGCAGAGTTTATACCGGTCAAAAAGCCCTTAAATTGAATTTAATAGATCGTCTTGGCAACCTTGATGATGCTGTTCAATGGGCAGGGGAACTATCTGGTATTAAAGGAGACTTAAAGCCGGTTTACCCAAAGGAAGATAAAATAACATTTATTAAACGACTTGCAGATACTTTACTCAAAGATCTCAACATCTCCGGCTCCGTAACGGATAATTTGCGGTATATCATCAATTAATGAGACAACACTTGAAGGAGAACCAGGTACAGGGCCTCCATCTACCACTACATCTATATTCTTCATAAAATAATCATGCAGCAGTGAAGGATCATCAAAAACATTCCCCTTGGGATCGGTTGCACTGGTTGATATCATGGGATGGTCCAGCCCATTGGCAATGGCAAGTGCAATATTGTTATTTGGCACTCTTATGCCCGCTGTTTTTCTTTTGGTCAGCATGATTTTGGGTACCATTTTAGAACCTGCCAATACAAAGGTATATGGTCCCGGCAATAATCTTTTCATGTTTCTATATGCTATATTTGAGATTTTGGCATATTTTGAAATATTTTTTAGATCAGGACAGATAAAACTAAATGGTTTTGTCTTTTTTCGCTGTTTTAGAAGGTATATCTTTTCAATGGCTTTCTTATTCATGATATCACAGCCAATCCCATAGAATGTATCAGTAGGGTAGGCTATAAGTCCACCTTTTTTAACTATCTCCACAACTCTTGCAATCTGGCGTTCCTGTGGATTATGTGGGTTCACCTTTAACAGCATGTTTTTTCTCAAATATTTTAAAGTTACTTATATGTTGATATCAACTCAAGGCAAGATATATGTAAATTCCAGACCTGTCAATGGATTCCCACTTTAATCTTGGTATTTTCCATAAAGTGTCATGGACAACCCGTTTCAACGTTTTTACTTTCTGGATGCCTGGTTGAAACTTTCAGCAGGCGCTATGGTTGGCTTCGATGACCGCCAAAAACTAAAGTTTTTCTTCTTAAACACTTTGGCGGCTGAGAATAAAAAAATTCAGAAACTGCATGTTGTGGTTGGATGATTTTAAATAAAGTGCAAATTTACAGAGGATGGCTCAAGCTTTTTTTTGGAGTAGGATCACTTGATACTTTACCTTCGGATAATAATACTTAACTTGATATTTTATTTTGAATAAAAAAATTCTCTCCTTAATTTTTATCCAGTACTTCACAAATTAACCCAAGCAAATCTTGACTCTCTATAGGTTTTTGAATATATTTTTTTATGCCAAGTTTTAAAGCGTTATCTTTAGTGAAATTTTCACTATATCCGGTAGAAAGCACAATTGGCAGATCAGCTCTTATTTTTAAAATATGGATTGAAAGTTCTTTGCCAGTCATTTTGGGCATTGCCATATCTGTAATGATCAAATCAAATTTATATGGATTTTTTTTAAATTCTTTAAGGGCTTTTTCACTATCTGAAAAAGCTTTCACAGTATATCCATATTTTTCTAAAAATTCTTGCATTGAAAAGAGAATATTTGTTTCATCATCAACAATCATTATCCTTTCAGTTCCTCCAATCATTATATTTTTCTTTTCTTTCAATGTATTGGAATTGATTTGATCTTCTAATATTGGAAAATATATATGGAAGCTGGAACCTTTTCCTGGTTTGCTGTAAACTTTTATAAACCCATTGTGTTCTTTGACTATTCCAAGAACAACTGCCAATCCTAAACCAGTACCTTCACCAAACTCTTTTGTTGTAAAATAGGGTTCAAATATTTTATCAATTGTTTCAGGGCTCATGCCTGAACCTGTATCACTTATTTCTAATTTTAAATAATGGCCGGGTGAAATATCAAGGTCTGGAATACTATTTGTGTCTAAAATTTTTATTTCATTCAAGTCCACAGACAACACACCACCTTTTTCAATCATGGCATGATATGCATTTGTACACAGGTTCATGACTACCTGATGGATCTGTGTCAAATCGGCAAGCACTGTTGCTTTGGAAACAATATTCTCTTGTATTCCAATAGAAGAAGGTATTGAAGCACGAAGTAATTTTACAGCTTCTTTTACCTCGATAAAAATCTTTAAAGGCTGCATTTCATGTTCAGATTTTCTGCTGAATGTAAGTATCTGTTTAACCAGATCTGCGGCTTTTTTAGCACCTTTTAAAATTTGGTCAATATTTTTTGTTGCTCTTCCAGGATCATCAAGATGTGTTTTAGCTAACTGAGAATATCCAAAAATTCCGGAAAGTATATTATTAAAATCATGGGCAATACCACCGGCCAGGGTCCCGAGAGCTTCCATTTTCTGAGCCTGGTTAATTTGTTCTTTGAGGTTTTTATTTTTTTCCTCAATTTTTTTTCGTTCAGTAATATTACGTGCAAATGAAAAAATGCCCTCCTCTCCCTCAAAGAATATATAACTTGATGTAACCTCAACAGGAACCAGCTGACCATCCTTGGCCCTGTGCTGTGATTCAAAGTTCTTTGATTTGATTTGTTTTAATTCAGCAAGACGATTTGGCCAAGTATCTAAGGATGTGTTTGGATCAACCTGATTAAGGTTCATGGAGAGCAATTCTTCCCGAGTATAACCTAATGAATTGCAGGCAGAATCGTTTACATATATCAGATGTGCTTTGCTGTCCATCCAAAAAATGCTGTCACTGGCACGATCCACACCATACTGCATGAGACGCATTGCTCGGTTTGCTGCTTTTTTTCCAGTGATATCCTGGGTAACAGAGAGCAGGTATCTTTTATTGTCAATATCCAAGATGCGTGCAGACATGAGACCATTAACAACCTGCCCGGTTTTACCTTTAAATTCTGCTTCCAGATCCTCCACAAGCCCATTTTCTTTGAGTTGTTCAATTAAAAAATTTCTATCCTTTAAATCATTCCATATATTTAGTTCAACCGAAGATTCTCCAATCACATCTTTCTGGGAATATCCCAGCAGTTTTGTAAATGCATCATTTACATCAATGTAGGTTCCATTATCAATGCTTGTGAGAGTAATCACCTGAGGGCTTGTCTTGAAAGCTGTTCTAAATTTTTCTTCACTCTGTCGCAGTTTTTTTTCTGCTTTTTCCTTTTCCTTTAGTTCGTTTTTTAGAGAGATCAATACCTGTTGATATATAGAAAAAAGACTAAAAGATAAAAAAAATACATAAATCATAGCGACGAAATTATCAAAAAAATAATCTAAATGTTCGTTGGTTGTCAGCATTGCGACATTATTCAGATAATAATTAAAAATCAAAAACAGGATCATATTAACACCAAAATATAATACCATAGGTTTTCTGTTTTTAAAGAACATAAGAGGCATGGTGGCAAACAACGCAACAATAAATACAATGGTATCCATTTTAGCTAGCATCGAGATTTTCGGTTCAAGAAACATGATGGTCCATGTGGTTGTAAAACCAGAGATAAGGATAGTATTAATTGCAATATTATAATTTCCTTTTACAAGCATCCCTAAAGCGAATAGCATGACAACAAAGCCAGATAACTCTATCAACATTATGGTGCTATCAAATTTATTCAAATAGATTGAATAAATAAGGATAGATGATAGAGTAAAAATCATTAATAGTGTTGTAATCAGAATAAATTTTGACTTCAAAAACAGTTCTTTGTCTTCAGGATCATATTTTTTTAAAAACAATGATAGGAGCGTATCCATTTAATCTAATACCCTAATTTTTAAAGGTTTAAACATCTAATGATACTTTAATATAATGCAAACTATAACTTTTATAAAAGAAATTGTCCATAATAATACATGTCTATTCCTGACACAGGGGGGCTATGGCCACTTGAGCTGATCTGTATGGTTTGAAAAACTTGCTGACACCGGTTTTTGTGTTGGTCACCTTGGTAATTTTCAATTCGTTACCGTCACTGTCAAATACAACTGCCATATGAAACTTATCTCCCAAATCCATTCCAATTGTGATAATGTTATTCGGCTGATACCTCCTTTTTTTTGCAGCCCTTTAAAAGTGACTGCGTTATTAATTGAGCGTGATTGTACCACAGCTCGTCGGGGGGACAGCCTTTTCATATCATTTAAAATTTTAATCCAGATTTAAGTTGGATATTTTTTTGGTATCTGTTAAAAAAGTCATTATACAATAAACGAAACAGGGAGTTTAAAGAATTTAATGACATATAATTTTGTTGCCCAGGATGAACAATTTGAAGAGAAGGTAAGAAAGAGTTTCGCAAGGCAGCGAGCAATGGAGACACTCGGAATAACATTGGAAAAAATTGAGCCCGGTAGAATTGAACTTCGTATGCCTTACAACGAAGCATATACCCAACAACACGGATTTTTGCATGCTGGAATAGTATCCACTGCATTGGACAGCGCCTGTGGTTATGCAGCATTCTCACTCATGCCCAAAGAAGCAGCAGTGCTCTCTATAGAGTATAAGATCAATCTTCTGGCACCTGCGAAAGGCGATAGTTTTATTTTTACTGGAAAAGTGCTGAAAGCAGGGAAAACTGTCTCAGTTTGCCTTTCTGAAGCATACTCAGAAAATTCTGGAGAACGGAAATTGATTGCACAGATGACAGGAACCATGATGACAGTAATCGGAAGAGAAGGAGTCGATCAGTAGGGATTGTAGCGATTGAGCAAAATAAACTATTGTTTTTATCAAATTTTAATATTAATAAAACAGACTAGCATATAACTCAGTATTATTTGGAAAGATCCATTGGATCTAATTTAATACTGGTTGAATATAGGGATTCAAGTTATGATACGAACAATAATAAAGAGCAGTGGCAGATATGTGCCAGATAGACATGTTACAAACCATGAGTTAACTGAATTTATGGACACAACTCATGAATGGATTGTACAGCGGACCGGGATTGAAGCCAGGTATTGGGTAACAGAAGGTGATGACATTGGTACCTCTGATTTAGCTTTGAATGCAGCTAATATAGCTCTGGAAAGGGCAAATTGGAATCCGGATGAATTGGATCTGATTGTATTTGCAACTATGACTCCTGATGTAAATGTCCCTGGTTCAGGAGCTCTTTTACAGGACAAGCTGGGCGCCAAAAATGTACCGGCGCTTGATATCCGCCAACAATGTACTGGCTTTTTACATGGACTTGAGATCTGCGATGCCTATATTCGAAGTGAAAAGGCAAAGAAAATTTTACTGGTTGGTGCCGAGTACCAAAGCAGGTACATAGAACTTACTACTGCTAACCGAGATACAGCCATAATATTTGCAGACGGCGCTGGAGCTACCTGTATTGAAGCATTAGAAACAAAAGATAATATTGGATTTATTACTTCGATCCTACATGCTAATGGAAAATATTCGACGGCTTTAAAATTTGGTTTACCAGCCAAAAAATCAGGTAAACCTATCAGTACAACCATTATAGAAAACAGAGAACATTTTCCCTATATGGATGGCAAAAAAGTGTTCAAGCTTGCAGTCACTCTCTTGCCTAAATTAGCTAATGCATTGCTGCAAAAAGCAAAGATGTCCATTGAGGATATTGATATGTTTATACCCCATCAGGCTAACTTACGGATCAACGAAGCTTTCAGGGAGTGGATGAAAATTCCGGAAAAAAAAATGTACAACAATATTCAACAATATGGTAACACAACTGCTGCAACAATCCCCATTGCTTTTGACGAGCTTATAGAAAAACAAATGGTAAAAGCAGGAGATACAATTATGTTTTTTGGATTAGGGGCTGGTCTGACTTGGGGAGGCGTAATCTATAAGATGATTTGATTTCATTTATGAGTTTCATCAAGTTCCCGTTTTAGAGTCAGGATGCCTGATCTGGTCAACTTCTTTATTCCTATTGGTTCCAATATCAAGATCAGTGCATCTATTTTTTTTTCATTGCCAGTAACTTCAATAATATATGAATCCACACCTGCATTTATGATTTTTGCGCCAAAGATATCAATGGTTTGGATTATTTGAGTTCTATTTTCAGGTGTGGCTGCAACGCTTATTAAAGCCATCTCTCTTTTAACTGCATCATCATAGGTCATGTCCCGAAGCTTGATAACATCAATCAGACGCTCTAACTGCTTCATTATATCTTCTATTGTTTTTGGCGTTGCAATAGTCTTGATTGTAATTCTGGAAACTTCAGGATCATGGGTTGGAGCGCCACAAATACTTTGAATATTATAACCCCGTCCTGAAAACAGGCCTGTAACCCTTGCGGTCACTGCTGGTTTGTTTGCAACAAGCATTGTTAATACATAAGCATGTTCTTTCATAAAAACCTCAATATAACTGCCATGGGGCAGGTTTTAATAGTTATTTTTGGTTTGTCAAACAATACCCTAACCAACCTAATGATCTTTCTTGCTTTTTGTAGACATAATGTCATGCTGCATTTGTGTATATTTTCTGATTATATTTATATTCAAAATCTAGTGGGCTTACAAGTCCTAAATAAGAATGTCTCTTTTGCAATTGGAACTCAAAGATACATAGGGTAATCGCTAAAGATTGCAAAGACTGCTCTCGCCAATAGAACCGAGATCTGAGATAATCAATCTCAAAATATTAAACTTGCATTATTTAGAAATTTCTTTCTCCAATGCAATATCAGAGAGTTTAGAAAAATCGTCAGGGTGAATGTCTACATCAACATCATCATCCCAAGGAATAATACCACCATGTCGCTTATATCCTAAAAGTGTTCCACACTCGGCCCAATATCTAATGTTAAATTTTTTGGATATTTTATGAAAGACATTCAATAATTGGTATAAGTGAGCGTTTACTCTTGGATCTGTTCTCTTCAAAATTGAATCATCTAATTCAATATTATACACAACTTTTTTTCCTTTTTTAATTCCAGCTTGAAAATTTTGGTTCGCACATTGTACGCCAACAACATGCTGTAGCTGATAGCAGGGTCTTGGGCAATATAATAAGCCGATTGGTTTTCATCAAAAGCCCCAAGCTTCCCAGTTATTGGAATTGGAGCATCTTCCAGAAAGTTCCTCTCTAAATACTTTTTATTTATTGAGCTATACTCAGGCTGATAATATCCAGAAGTAGATAATTGTCAATGCCACAGTATAAACAATGAGTATATAAAACCATTTGCCGGCAAATTTTGGTGTTCTCAGAGGTGAAAGATTTAACCCGGCCATGGTCATGAACATCATATAAAGTAGAATTGAAAAAGTTGTAGTGCTGAATAAAGGTTCAAACAGAAAAACAAAAGCAAAAACAATAATATTGTTGTCAAGCGCAAGCCCCTTATATGTGGTACTATCTACAAGGCCAAAAATATTGAAATAGCTCAGCCGTATCGCGCTTGTCGCAACTATTATAAAAGCACCCGGCAAAAACCATGTACTAAACCCTCCATAACTTAAAAGAAAAATAGCTGGACAGATTCCAAAGCTTACCATGTCAATCAATGAATCCAGCTGTGCTCCAAAATTCTTTTGCACATCTGACCTGCCCTCTATTTTGCGGGCAATAATTCCATCACCCCAGTCAAAAAGGACTGCCCATATCATTCCTATAATGGCGGCAGGAAAGTTTTTTAAAACAGCAAAGTATATTCCCAGCAGCGCACATAAAAGCCCTGCAAGGGAACAAATATTGGGAAGATCTTTTGCAAACCAAAGCATTCCGGTCTGGTGTGAAAGTTTAGATTGTGATGTGCTCATCCAGTCCGCCCTATTTTGTTTTTGTCCCCCAGGATGGATCCCAGCGCGTCCACCAAGTTGGTATTTTCTTCTTTTGTTCGGGCTGCAATACGGATATATCGGTCAGCATCGGGCATGGTTTTACCCTGACAGTGTTTAATATATATATTATGCTCAATAAATAATTGTTTTGTTAGTTCAGGCGCATTTGGCCCTGTGTCTGACAATCGACAAAAAATAAAATTGGCATCCGGCTTATATACGGTGAGTTCTGAAAAAGTCGACAGATCCTCATATAGTTTATTCCGATCTTTTTTAACCTGGTCACAGCTTTTAATGAAGGCGTCACGATAATCAGGTAAAATTCTTAAAAATTCTTCTGCAAACCCATTTATGTTCCAGATATGAACGCCTTGGCGGACCGCTTTAGCAAATTTGGGATTTCTTGTCAGAAGATAACCGATCCGAAGGCCGCAGATACCGTAGGCCTTGCTCATGCTTTTAAAAATGACAATATTGGGATACTTCTCGATTTTATCTTCCATGGATGTCTGACCAGATATCTGATTGGGGTCCTGAACAAAATCAACAAAGGACTCATCTATTATCAATTGACAGTCATGGCCGGACAATTTTTCTGCCAGACGTATCAGGTCAGACTTGGGAACGGCCATGGCGGTTGGATTGTTTGGTGTGACCACAACAGCAATATCTGCACCGGTTTTAAGGATATGAGCTGCAAATTTATCTACATCCAGTTGAAAAGAGGGACTCTCAAGGGGAAATTCAATGGCACATCCCTTGGGTGCGGCATTCACATATTCGTTGAACGAAGGCACGGGAACGATAATTTTTCGGGCAATTTGCCCTGAAACAATTTTAATCAGTTCGGCTGCACCATTGCCGACAACGATGTGCTCAGGTTTTTGATTGATCAATTTACCCACAAGAGAAGCAAGAACATCCTGTGCAACAGGGTAGTTCAGGACAAGGTCATGGATTTGGTTTTTAAAGCAAGTAAAAACCTCTTCCGGCGGGAAGTAAAGGTTATATAAATAAGCATGATCAATAAAATCATGGCGATAGTATCCGCCATGTTGACCGGAAATAAATTCATATTTTTCTATCTGATTTTCATAATTAAGATCGGGCATGTAGACTTCCTTTAACAAAGGAGTGACGGGTGTACAGGTCTGTACCTTCTAGACGGTCAGGTTCTATATCATAAACAGAAAGCGGTTTGTTGGTTTTTGTTGGAAACAGTTTTTCAGCAAATGCAAGATCTTCAATTGTGTCGATTTCATACCAGGGTTTATGGTCAAAAAAGACCGCTTGCAAAGATAATGATCTTTCTGCCACCATTTGTTGAAACACGGCTTCGTAATATGCATTGACTCTACCAGCTAAAACATATTGGTTCAGTTTTGCAATAACCCGGTACCATGAAGAAACCGAAAGGCTGTAAATATTAACTGTTTTGTATCGGGTTTGTTCAGAATTATTTTTTGCATCACTATGGAATGCATCAATCGAGCTGGATGGATTGATTGTAACGGTCGAACCGTTTAACCAAGGCTTCATTCGTGCAATGGCAATTCTGTCAGGATAAAGCATGTCTGTCAATAAAGACGGATCAAAAACAAGATCACTTTCAATGAGCACAAATGGTTCATTGATAATTTCTCGAGCCATCCATAAAGAATATATATTATTGGTTGTTTTGTATAATGGGCTGAAAACATATTCGATTTTAATGTTTCCGGCTCGGGTTTTCAGAAAATTACGAATACAGTCTTCCTTGTGGCCGGTGACTACAACCAGACGTTTGAAACCATGTTGATTCAAGCTTTTGATCAATCGTTCCAATATGGATATTTCATTAACAAGCGTAAGGCACTTGGGTGATTTTTGTGTCAGGGGGAACAGGCGGCTTCCTGTGCCAGCTGCAAGGAGTAAAGCAGTAGTGATACGGTTTTTTGGATAAGTATTCTTATTTAATAGCATAGACCTCCCATTTTAAAGAGTTCATGTATTCAAAAAACAACACTCTTTTTCGAGGATGAAATTTTTTGTACAAGAGACAAATTGTTCGAAAAAAATAATGGCTTCTAACTTAGGGGAGTAAACCACTCTTGGAAGATTAAGGATATACACCGTAAGGCGGAAACGTTTGTACGTCATTTTTAACGGTACAACTGCTTCCATCGTATAAGAATACGGTCAAATGTCAAGGGTTATATCTTTTTATGGTCTAATTGGCATTTTTTTTGCAAGAAATAAAATCGGTATTTTTTTTTACAAGCCTGAAGCTCAAAGATAACTTGCATAGACCATAAGAGCTTCCAGATAAAATTCTGGTGAAGTATATTTTTAATATCCATAACAATCCCGGCATCCCAATACTCCGCTCATGAATAATAATACTTGAGTGCAAATAATCACAATTTTCATCCTGATATATTAATGAGTTAGTTGTTGACATTTCTGATTTGCATTTCATATAATTTCAAAATAGAAATTGGGTTACAGATATTAAAATTCTTTATTTTTTATTAGTTGAATTAAAGGCGAACATGAATAAATTAGTTATAACTATTGCACCTACAGGATCTATTTCTACAAAGAAAGACAATCCCAATGTACCGATAAGCCCGGATGAAATAATTCAAACAGGAATTAAGTGTGAAAAAGCCGGGGCATCAATTATCCATATACATGCCCGCCATCCTGTTGATGAAACTCCATCAACAGATTTTGAACTTTTTAAAGAAATTTACCAGGGCCTTAAACAGGAAACAAATCTTATCATTCAGATTTCAACAGGCGGTAGAGCTGGTATGGAATACGAAAAAAGAAGCGAGAGACTATCACTAAAACCTGAAATGGCTAGTTTGACTACTGGTTCCGTTAATTTTCCTTCATCAGTCTATGCCAATAGCCCAGACCTCATAAAGGCCCTGGCAAAGGATATGAAAAATTATGGTATTAAACCGGAAATTGAAGTATTTGATGTCAGCATGGTTCAAAATGCGCTTACACTGGTGAACCTGGGCTTAATTAGCCAGCCTTTACATTTTGATTTTGTCATGGGGCTCAAAGGGGCTATCCCGGCAACTATAGAAAACTTGCTGCATCTTAAAAACTGTATTCCCCAGGGATCGACCTGGACAACGGCAGGGATAGGAGCTTTTCAATTGTCCATGTGTACCCATGCTATTTTAATGGGCGGCCATGTGCGGGTTGGCCTGGAAGATTGTATCTATTTTCGCAGGGGAGAAATAGCCTCAAATGAGCAACTAGTCAAACGCATTGTGCAAGTGAGTAGTATATTTGGTAGAAAAATAGCAACACCAGATGAAGCCAGAAAAATTCTTAATTTAAACACGGTTGTTTTAGATGAATAATGTAAAAAAACTAAATAATAAAACAATATTAGAGATTCCAGGAAACCTTTTTCCAAGAAGATTAGATACCCGTTTGCCAATTGCCAAACATGCTCATGGTATTTTGATTGAGGATGAAAATCAAAAAAAATATATGGATGCCAGTGGTGGTGCTGTTGTTGTTAATGCTGGCCATGGTCGTGAAAAAATTGCAAGGGCAATTTATAATCAAATTCTATCCCATGATTATATTCATCCCACAATGTTTACTACCCGCCCTGTAGAGATGCTTGCAACATCTCTTGCAGAAAAGGCTCCTGGAGATATCAACAGATTTTATTTTCTTTCAGGAGGATCTGAAGCCAATGAGGCTGCAATAAAACTTGCCAGGCAGATCCATATTGAAAATGGTCATGAGGCAAAATTCCGCCTGATAGGAAGATGGAAATCATACCATGGTTTAACCCTGGGTTCCCTTGCAGCCATGGGTAGAACAAGCTTTAAAACTTATTTTGCACCTTTGTTAAAAGAGAATCTGCATATCCCTGCTCCTTATTGTTATAGGTGCTCATATGGGCTTGAGTATCCTTCCTGTAGATTAAGATGTGCCCTGGCTCTGAATGAGATTATTGAAAATGCAGGTTCAGAAACAATATCTGCATTTATTGCAGAGACAATTCCAGGGGCAACAATAGGCGCTTGTGTTCCTCCGAAAGAATATTTAACTACAATTGTGGAAATCTGTCAGTCCCACAATGTTATTCTTATTCTTGATGAAGTAATGTGTGGCATGGGCAGGACAGGAGAATGGTTTGCATATAATCATTTTGATATAGTCCCGGATATAGTGACTCTTGGCAAAGGGCTTGCCGGAGGGGTTATGCCTCTTTCCGCCTTTGGTGTCAAAGAAGCTCATTTTAATACAATTAAAAATAATAGTGGTGTTTTTATGCATGGAGGGACTTTTTCCCATCATCCGGTTGCTGCTGCCGGAGGACTTGCTTTAATTGAAATTCTTGAGCAGGAAAAACTTGTTGAAAGAGTGAAAAACAAAGGAAAAATATTAGGAGAACTGCTAAAAAAACATTTATTGCCATTGGCTCAGATTGGAGATGTAAGGGGAAAAGGTTTTTTTTGGGGTATTGAGATTGTTAAAGATAAAAAAACAAAAACGCCGTTTAAGCGTTCATTAAATATTGCAGAAAATATTTGGGATAATCTGTTTCAAAAAGGCTATTTGGTTTACAAATCAACAGGACTTGCAGGAATTGATGGTGATGCCCTTATAATCGCACCTCCCTATATC
>CAZYDL010000069.1:0-13197 GCA_964646305.1 uncultured Desulfobacula sp.
TTGCGCTAACAAGGCGTTCGAGTTGACTTGGGGTTACTGAGCGGCTCTCAAAAGTTTTCACATTAACCTAAATTTTAATTATACTAATTTTGTTGCCATAAAACCCCATGGAGAGGTGACCCTCGTGTTAATATACAAAACTATAAAGGGAAAGCAAAAATCTATCAAGTAAGACAGTCTATCTCAGCGCCAGCAAGGCGAACAGACCGGAACGGGTAGCCGTAACATATCAACCTCTCTTCCAGGTATTTTATGGTTTTTAGATACGTTTACCCTGCCGGTTTTTCAAAGGTTGGTTTGCATTAGAGAAAAAACAGTGTATGCTGATAAAATTTTGAATTATAAGGTTTGAATTTTAATTATGAAAGGAAGATTACATGCCAATAGCAGATAAAATGGTTAAAATGGTTGAAAGTGCATCCATGATCAGGAAGATGTTTGAAGAAGGAATCAGTATGAAAGAGAAGCATGGTGCTGATAATGTATTTGATTTTTCCCTTGGAAATCCTGATGTTCCACCCCCAGCTGCTGTAAAACAGACAATTCTTGAACTACTCGATGATCAGAGTGTATCCCATGGATATATGCCTAACACTGGTTTTCCTCATGTAAGACAGGCAGTGGCAGATTATCTGAATAAAGAATATAAGGTGGGGATTACTTCAGATCTGATTGTCATGACAGCAGGTGCAGCAGGGGCTTTAAATGATACATTAAAAGCTTTGATTAATCCGGGCGAAGAAATCCTTGTGCCGGCTCCCTATTTTATTGGCTATAACCAATATGCTTTTATAGCAGGTGCAAGCTTGAAAACTGCTGCCTCTCTTGAAGATTTCCATCTTGATCTTGATGCCATTGAAGCAGGTATTAATGAAAAGACAAGGGTGATGCTGATCAATTCTCCCAATAACCCCACAGGCGCAGTCTATACAAAAGAAGAGCTTGAAAAGCTTGGTAAAGTGCTTGAAAAAGCAAGTGAAAAATATGGCAAGCGTATTTACATGATTTCCGATGAACCCTATAGGAAAATTGCCTATGATGTTGAAGTGCCATCAATGTTTGATGTCTATCCACATACCATAGTCCTGACCTCTTATTCCAAAGAGCTCTCCCTTGCAGGAGAAAGAATTGGATATCTTGCCATTCATCCCAAAGCTGAGGATGCTGCCATTATAGCAGGTGCTGCAGGGGTTACAAATACCATGATGTATGTGAATGCTCCGGCTCTTTTTCAGCAGGTTGTGGGAAAACTCCAGGGAGTTACAGTGGATATAGATATCTATAAAAAACGCCGGGATATGTTTTGCAAGGGATTGCATGCAGCAGGTTATGAATTTGATGTGCCAGAGGGTGCATTTTATCTCTTCCCCAAAAGTCCGATTAAAGATGATGTTAAATTTATGGGTATATTAAAAGAACAGAATATACTTGCTGTTCCAGGTACAGGATTTGGCGGACCAGGATTTTTCAGGCTCTCCTATGCAGTACCTGATAAAACTATTCAAGGCTCCCTTAAAGGATTTAAAAGAGCGTTTGATTCTGTAAAATAGAGATGAGTTAACTGCCTTTGAATACTATGAGAGATAAAAATACCCATCCGCCCATGTCTCTGGCCTGGTTTATCTGGGGCTTAGGTGCCCTGTTTTATCTGGTTGGATTTTTTCAGCGCGTGGCTCCGGCAGTTATGACCCAGGAATTGATGCAGGCTTTTCAAATCTCTGCCTCGGGCCTGGGGCATTTGTCTGCCCTCTATTTCTACTCCTATGTAGCCATGCAGATTCCCACTGGGATTCTTGCAGATACACTTGGACCCAGAAAGCTTTTAACTGCCGGCTGTATGGTGGCGGGAATTGGAACCCTTTTGTTTGCAGTTTCTCCAGGATTTGTTGGGGCAGGTTGTGGCAGGCTTCTCATTGGCGGATCTGTGGCCGTTGCTTTTGTGGGGCTTTTAAAATTGTCTTCTTCCTGGTTTCCAAAAAAATTTTATGCGTTTGTTGCCGGCAATGCTTTATCCATAGGACTGATTGGAGCTATAACAGCAGGGCCTCCTTTAAGATTTTTAATGGATACCTTTAATTGGCGAAGTGTTATTTTTGTTACAGGCTTGATGACTCTTGTATTGGGAGGTCTGATCTGGTTAATTGTCCGGGACCGGCCCCAGGAAAAAGGATATTCTGGATTTACAGACAGCATACCCCAGCCCAAAGCATTATCCTTTAAAGGAATCTGGCAGAATCTTTTTAAGGTACTAAAATATAGAAATACTTTGCTGTTATTTATTATCCCCGGAGGAATTGTGGGGTGTCTCCTGACATTTTCAGGGCTTTGGGGCGTGCCCTATCTTATCTCTCATCACCAGTTAAGCCCAAACAAGGCTGCAACTTTGACTTCTTGCCTGCTCATTGGCTGGGCCATGGGAGGACCTGTTTTTGGGTGGCTTTCCGATCGTCTTGGTAAACGAAAACCCATTTATATTGTTGGCTCCATCGTAATAACCCTGGGATGGTCAATCATCCTGTTCATGGAGAGTCTCTCTTTTTACCCCCTGGCTGCGGCTCTTTGGGTTACTGGATTTTTTTCCGGCTGTATTATTATAAGTTTTGCCTTTGCCATGGAATCTGTTCCGCGATCTTTATCTGGAACGGTTTCCGGCCTGACCAACATGGGTGTAATGATGGGTCCCATGCTGCTCCAACCTGTTGTGGGTAAAATACTGGATCATAATTGGGCAGGAGAACTAATCAATGGCGTAAGACTTTATTCCCTTGAAGCGTATGAATATGGCTTTGTCACCATGATGGGATGGGCTATTTTATCAACCATACTCCTGTTTTTTACCAAAGAGACCCACTGCCAGGGTATGGAATAAAAATATTATAGTTTCTCAGGCATATTTTGTTTTGATAAATTGTTCAGGTGCATTCATAAAAGTTTTATAGATATCATAATAGCTTGTATTTTTATATTTTATGGGTTCAATAACTTCATTATCAAAACTGAGAATTTGGGAGTCCGGGCATGCCAGTAAAAAGGGAGAGTGAGTGGCAATGATAAACTGTGCATGCCCCTGATGGCTGATTTTGATTAAAAGATTTAAAAGCTCAATCAGGGATGAAGGAGAGAGAGCAGTTTCAGGTTCGTCGAGAAAATATAGACCCTTGATTTTATAGCGGGCTCTAAAGTACGACATGAGAGATTGACCATGGGACTGGGTGATTAATGATTTGCCGCCAAAATAATCCAGCATTTTTTCATCATTTACAGCCCACTCTTCAAGGTTTTTTGCAAAATCAGAAAATATCTGGGAACCGAAAAATGAACCAGGCACAAAACCATTTTGCCAGTTAACCCTGATATGTTTATATAAATCTGCTTCATAGGGGTTTTGTTCACGCCTTAAGTTAAATTCATTCTGCCAGATATGAATACCACATCTTATTGCTATGGCTCTAAGCAGGGTTGATTTGCCAGTACCGTTTTCTCCGATGAAAAAAGTAATTGCATTGTTAAATTTAATATAATCTGTGTTTTGAAATATTTTTAAATTAAAGGGATAAAAATTTAAGTCAGGAAATTTTTCAGGATGGATACTTACCTTGTTTAGACAGATCAATTTTTTTTGCCTTTGTTTGCTTTTGCCTTTGCAATTAATTCCAATAGAGAGAGAACCTTTGGTTGTCCTTTGTTTACAAAAGCTTTTTGAAAATCTTCTTTAGATAATTTGTCTTCAAGAAAGCTGTGAACATCAAAATAAGTATACCAGCAGTCAAGGGTTTTAAAGCAGGGAATACCACTGTTTTCTATCTGGCAATAGGAAAAATTGATTTGATGCCCAAGTCTTGGACAGCGTATGGCAAAATTTTTGGATGGAGGCTTTGAAGGAAGGGTATTGATTTTATCATTCATCATATAAATCCATTTTGGTTTTTATAAGATTAAACTGCAACAGGTTTTACAATAATCAAAAGTAGCAGCGAGATCTTAATTTAAAAGATCCCGCTGTAAGTATACTATCTATACAGATTGTTCTATATTCCGTTTGACTGTTTTGTATTTGGCAGAGATTCAAGATCTTTTAGTGCTGCATCAATCTGCTCCTGGGGAAGCTCATGATCAGAAAGTTCCCCTCTGAAAAAAGCGTCATAGGCAGCAAGATCCACAAGACCGTGACCGCTCCAGTTAAACAGGATAGTTTTTTCTTTGCCTTCTTCTTTGGCTTTAAGGGCTTCCTTGATAGTCATGGCAATGGCATGATTACATTCAGGCGCACTTATATACCCTTCGGATCTGGCAAATGTCAGACCGGCCTCAAAAGTTTCCATCTGTTTGACGGATGCCGGTCTTATAATACCATCAAGAACAAGCTGGCTTACAATTGGCGACATTCCATGGTATCTCAATCCGCCTGCATGAATCGGTTCAGGAACAAAATTATGACCCAGTGTATGCATTGGCAGCAATGGTGTTTTAAAGCTGTTATCTCCGCAGTCATAGGCAAAGGGTCCTCTTGTAAGTGTCGGGCATGAGGTTGGTTCAACAGCAATAATGTCAATGTCTTTGCCGTTTATTTTATCCAAGGCATACGGGAATGAAAGACCGGCAAAATTACTTCCGCCGCCTGCACTTCCAATGATAACATCAGGATAGGCTCCTGCCATTTCCATCTGTTTTTTTGCTTCAAGACCTATGATGCTCTGATGAATCATTACATGGTTGAGTACACTTCCCAGTGCATATTTGGTGGTCTCTTCAGTCAAAGCTTCTTCAATAGCTTCACTTATTGCCATACCAAGACTGCCGGGACAATCTGGATCTTTTGCCAGTATGGCTCGGCCTGCTTCTGTTTTATTACTCGGGCTTGCTATGCAGTTTGCACCCCATGTTTCCATCATAAGACGTCTATAAGGTTTGTGATTATAAGAAATTTTAACCATATAGACTTTGCACTCAATTCCAAAAAAGGAACAGCACATGGAAAGGGCACTGCCCCATTGGCCAGCTCCTGTTTCAGTAATGATTCTTTTTGTGCCCGCCACTTTATTATAATAGGCCTGGGCAATTGCAGTATTTGGTTTATGGCTGCCTGCAGGGCTGACGCCCTCATTTTTATAAAAAATCTTTGCGGGAGTGCCAAGGGCTTTTTCAAGAGCATGAGCTCTGTACAAAGGCGAAGGACGCCATATGGCTAATTTGTCAAGAACTTCTTCTGGAATATCAATCCATTGCTCTGTACTCATTTCCTGTTCAAGGAGGTTCATTGGAAAGATCGGTCCAAGAATATCCGGACCTGCAGGCTCGCCTGTGAGGGGGTTAAGCGGTGGTTCCATTGGAGTTGGCATGTCTGCCATAATGTTGTACCATCTTCGCGGCATGTCTTGTTCAGTTAGTACATATTTCTTAGTTTTCATAAATCCTCCTGATTAGAGTTAATAAATGTTTATAAAATCTGTTGAGCATATCAACATATTTTTTTTTGAACATGTGCCCTCTAAGTAAAAAGGTTTGACCCTTTATCTAATCTCTTTATGAGAATAAATTTTTCAAGTCAAGCATAAAGTTGTTAAATACTTATAACAGCTAAAAATTGTATACTGTGTACAATCCATGGATGTCAACATTTTTTATATTTAAAAACCCCAATTTGTCAGACATCTATAGTTCTTTTGATATAAGTTTTTCATAATCAGATCTTGTATCTACATCAATAAGAACGGCATTATCAGAAATCGGCACCTTTAGAATTGATTTTTTAAATTTCTTAAAAAGGATTCTTGGTCCTGTATCACCTGATAATAAATTTAATTGATGAAATAATGATTTTGCAATGATGACCGGGTTGCCGCGAACATCATTGTAATATGGAATGGCAATGGGCAGGCTGGATGTTTGAAATGCCTTTATAATTGTATTAATCATTAAAGGGGTAACAAGAGGTTGATCTGCAAGCAGGAACATGGCTGCATCACACATGGGAGAGATGTTTTCAAGTCCTTTGATAAGAGATGTGCTTTGTCCTTTAAGGAACTCATTGTTGGTAATTATTGCTGTTCCTGAAAAATCAACAACCTGCTGTATTTTATCGGCACAATACCCAAGCACTACAACTATTTCATACAGGTCTGATTTTCTGGCATTGTCAATAACATGGGCAAGAATAGGCTTTTGTTTAAATGGCAGCAATTGTTTGGTCTTACCCATTCGGGATGCTGACCCTGCTGCAAGTATTATCCCTCCAATTTTTTTATCAGGAGCTGCCATTAATCATTTTTTCCCTTTTTGGGGTGTTCTCTTTTATCAAAGGTCACGCAACATACTTTATTAAAGCGTTATCTTTCAGTGATATGGTAATAATTTTTTCAATTTTTTCAATTTTTTTTAAAAGCTTTGCAATCTTTTTGCCCGATGCTGCCCTACCTAATGTATCTGCTTTGTTTAAAAGAACAAAATTCAGAACAGGGCAGCAAAAAGATTCTGCCTTTCTTATTTCAAAATTAATGGATGCAGCAATGGATTGTTCATTGATGAGTTCTCCCATGCCGACTCCTGTATTATTTGAAAATATTTTTGACCTGTGGACAGAGTCATCATCAAGTATTCTCCCCACAGCATCAAGTCCTGTCACAAGGATTAAATGGGTGGTGTTTTTTGGAATAACAGGTTCATGTGGTCCACTTGCTTTGAGAGGTTTTTGTTTTGCTCCGTCTGCTTCCACAATAATCCAGTCAAAAAGCCTGGTCTGCCATAATTGCTTAATAATATCCGGATTAAAACCTATCAATTTTTTAGATACAGGGTCATATTTGCTTCCTGCTGAGAAATGGGAAAAATTCTTTAAATTTATTTTTGCCTTTTGAATGAGTTTATCAACATCATTTTCAATAATGGTATCAGGAGATTGAAAGGGTTTTGGCATAAATATTTTTGTTGTGGTTGTGGTTAACACTCTGTTTTTAGATTTAGAAAGTTCCTTTGCAAGGTGAAACATCAGGCTTGTTTTTCCGCCTGCCCCTATAAGGCTGATAACTCCTGTTTTATTAAGATGCAATGTATTCTTGAGAGTTTTTGTCATTTTATTATGATCCATACCAAGTTAATTTAGTAAATTGCTCTGGAGTTCAATGTTTTTTCAATTTTTATTATTGCACCAAGGCCTTTATGGAGATTTTGGATTATCTCGTATTCTGAAACTCCAAGTCTTTGCCTGTTACTGATATCAAAAACAGAGTTTTTAACCTTAGTTTTTTCTCCTTTTGTACCTCTGATCTGAAGCTTATATGAGTTGACAATATCTTGTAAAATATTTTTTTTTTGTGCAAGGTTTTCAAGTTTGATATGAACTCCAGCTCTCATGGAAGTCCCGATATTGGTAGGGCATGAAGTCAGGTATCCGTATGTATCATGCCATGCAAAATCAAGGTTATGACTTAATTTTTCCAGGCCTGAGCAGACATTATTATATACTTTTGCAATATCTGCTGTTTTTTTAATGCCTATAATTCTTAAGTGGTCTTCTTCATTTACCCAGACCATGAATTGTTTATTAAAGGATTGAAATATCCCTCTGCATTTTGGGAAATCAGAATTTATTCCTGCAGCATCCTGGAACCTGTCTCCCTTTGGAAACCATATTTTTTTATTGAGATTTTTTTGGCTGTCACTATTTTCAAAAGAATAATATTGCCCTTTAAGCTTTCCTTTTAAAGTTTTTAAAGCAGATATAATTATTTTTTCAAGTTTTCGGCGGCAGGATAAATTGATATGGGGAGGGAAATCAAAATTTTTCAGATTTCTTGCAACTCTGATACGTGTAGACTGAATATATCTTTTTTCAGGATCAAGGTTGGGAAAATGTGCCTGCCCCATGTCTGTTTTATGTGTCTTAGTCTTTAAAAAATCATGGTATTCTCGGATAACAGGATCTAAAATAAGTGCAAATATATGATAGGAGTTTGCGTTTCCTGCATATATTCCAATGGCACTGTCCATATTTTTTATTCCAGAATTAATTGCCTGTAAAAAGCTAAAGCCTGAATCTGTTTTTTGATACCTGAGTGATTGAAAAACATGGGCAGATAAATGTTTTTTTGCAAGGCAGTTGGATTTTTCTGGAAAAACAGATGGATTCAAAAGTGTTTAACTCTCTATACCCGATGCCTGGGAAGAGATTCCCCTTGCAAGGGTTGTCTGGATTTGATCCAGGATTGGGCAGTCTTTATGGCATTTTGGAAGTTGAGGTTTGTTCTCGCAGCCAAGGCACGGGCTTCTGGTTAAATAGCCAATCTCAAAATCGAATCGATCTCTATTATTTATACTATAATCCATGGTAAAATATTTTGTAATATTAAAGTTGATTTTATATATCAATTAACCAGAGAATCGTCAACAAAGCTTGGTATAAATTCATTATTTTTAAGCTTGGAATGTATTTTGTCTTGTAAAGAGACAAAACGCATGATAAGAAAAAAAACAAGGTTTACTTTATGACAATGGCATTAGGCTTTTTTTTAGCTGTTAAGTAAAATCACTCAAGAACAGGGCGGTAATAATTGTGGCAAGATCCAGGTTTGAACAACTCAAAAAAAAAGAAAAGCTGGCAAGAAAGCAGATAGTGATTGAATCAGCTCTCGCCCTTTTTGCAAAAAAACCATTCTTTAAGGTGGGCATGCGGGATGTTGCCGAAGAAGCAGGTATATCTCCGGCAACTATTTACAGGTATTTTCCAAGCCAGGAAGAGCTGTTTAACGAGGTTTTTCTCCAGAGTATAGCCACAGTAAGCAAAGAGTTCCAGGCAATGGTGCTAAAGGACAAACCTGCAAGTATTGATGAATTCAGTATAAAATTTGTTGATCATCTTATTGAAAATGAATCAACATTTCAGATGCTGACCTTCCTGATGTTACAGAGTAATGAACAAAATCCTGTCATGGGCAGATTTGACTCCATCACTAAGATATTTTTTGATCTTTTTGAACAGCTTTTATTAAGACATGGCGTGGAAAAAAAGAGTGCAAGAATTTATTCCCACTCATATATTGCATCAATAACCGGGATTTTAATGGCGTTTCGACATTATCCCAAAGATAAAACAGCCATACGTCAGCGTATTATCAAAATTATAAAAATCACTGCATCCCTTTATACTGATCAGCTGATCAACAAGTAGAAAATGGGGTGCTTTATGTTCACAAACCTGTCAAACATTATCACAAAATTACCCCTGTCAGCGCCCAGTTTTGACCCTTAAACATAAAATTAATTTGACATTAATTTGACATTTAAAAGAAGAATTTGATAAACTATTGGAATGTCACTTGAAAATTCAGACAATATAAATAGATTTTCCTTGTTGTTTTCAGGCTTACTCATTGTTCAGGGCATCTTGTTTTTACAACTTGGAGTTTTATCATTAATGATGATGAATGGCCTTGTTCTTATTGTAAATATCTTTAATATATATTTTTTAAAAAAAGATAAGACTGAAAAAGAAAATAAGACTGATTTGTCCGGACATATACTCAACACATCTTTTCTCTTTTATCTTGTTTGGCTTAACTATAAAACCGGTGGGTTTTTCAGTATTTCCATGATGCTGCTATTTCTTGTACCACTGTTTTCAATTGTCTTTTCAAAGCAAAAAATCAGAATTTTCTATCTTGTTCTGGCTGTTGCGATTTTTTTTATTTTTTACCTTGAACAGAGGATGAATCTTGGTATATTTGTGACCCACAAAATTATTAATATAAGTCTTTACAGGTTCTATAATTTGCTGGCTGTTTTGATCTGTTTTTATGGATCAATCATGGTTTATGTAAAAAAGAGTGAGCAAATTAAAACCAGGCTCAGTGAGTCTCAATTAAAATCCCAACAGATTTCCAAAGACGCTGATAAAGCATTGAAAATTAAAGATGAATTCCTTGCCAATATGAGTCACGAAATAAGAAATCCAATGAATGGCATAATTGGGATGATGCATGTTTTACTTGATACTGATCTCAATGATGAACAAAAAGAATACTCTAAAATTGTTTACAGCAGTGCCAGGGCATTATTGACAATTGTTAATGATATCCTTGATCTGTCCAAGATAGAAGCAGGTAAACTTGAACTGGATGTCAGGAATTTTGACCTTGATATTGCCATAAAAGATATCATCTCTCTGCCCCAGCTCCAGGCAAGGCAAAAAGGCATTGATTTTACATATTCCATTGAAGGGGATGTCCCATGCCTTCTAAAGGGTGATATTGGACGAATTCGTCAGATAATTAATAACCTGACGGGTAATGCCATTAAATTCACAGAAGCAGGAGAAGTAATTTTCAATATCACTTTAGAATCAGAAGATGAAACCCATGCCAAGCTTTATTTTACCATAGAAGATACAGGCATAGGTATTAAAGAAGAACAATTAGACGCACTCTTTGAATCCTTTACCCAGGCTGATTTATCCATTACAAAAAAATATGGCGGTACAGGCCTGGGCCTCACAATCTCAAAATTGTTTGTGGAAAAAATGGAGGGAGAAATCGGTGTGGAGAGTATTGATATGGTAGGATCAACTTTCTGGTTTACCCTTAAATTAAAAAAACAATCTAAAAAAGAAAAAATCATTAATCTTTATACTCAAGACATCAAAGAGTGTAAAATACTTGTGCTTGGTGACATGTCTACCCTTGGAAGTCATTTTGAAAATAATTTAAATGCACTTAACATGGACTATGAACAGGCAGTTGATGATACAGAAGCCATGGAAATGCTTAAATGGGCATATGATGATAAAGACCCTTTTCATGTGGTTATCATGGAAGCAAAAGAAAATGATGGTTTTGCAAGAATTTTGGGAAAAAAAATTAAACAGGATGATCTTTTCAAAAATATAAAATTAATACTTCTCACCTCTGTCTCCAGCAAGGGAGATGCAAAACAATTTGAAGACATTGGTTTTGCAGCTTTTTTAAGTAAACCTGTGGAAAAAAATCTTCTTTTAGATTGTATCAAGGCTGTTTTATCATTGCCTTCTGATGAGAAATCTTCAATACCAATTATTACCCAATATAGTATTCTTGAAAACAAAAAACAAAACAGGAAAATATTGATTGTTGATGATATGCAAACCAATATTTTAACAGCCAGGGCATTGATAGGCAATTTTGGATATATGACTGATCAGGCAAAAAATGGATTTGAAGCTGTTCAAAGACATAAAGAAAAGAGGTATGATTTGATTTTAATGGATTGCCAGATGCCTGTGATGGATGGATTTGAGGCAGCTCGTCAGATAAGAGATAATGAAAAAGAGCTCAATTTGATCCATGTTCCGATTATTGCCATGACTGGCAATGCCTTTGAAAATGATCAAAAAAAATGCTTTGATGCAGGCATGGATGATTTTATTGCAAAACCTGTTGATCCACATATCTTATCTCAAAAAATTAATTTCTACCTCTCTAAAATTGTAGAACAAAAAGAGAAAAATAAAATTAAACAAGAATATGAAGGCAAAGAAAGCCATGCAATTCAAAAATCTCAATTAAATGAAACATTGCGATTGATGTGTTTTAATAAAGAAGAGTTGTTTGAGCGATTCGGGAATGATGGGGAGATGATCAAGATTGTATTGGACTCATTTCTTGAGGAAGCACCGGAGTTGATAAATAAGATTGAAAATTCAGTGAATCAAAATGATATTGAAGGAATAAAATTAAATTGTCATGCATTAAAAGGATCGGCTGCAAATGTTAATGCGGACATGTTAAAAGCTGCAGCACTGGAACTTGAAACAGAGGCAAAAGCTGGACTAAATGATACCTTTGTACTAAGGTTGAAAAAAATTAATAATGAATATAACGCTTTTTTAAAGGCAGTAAAAATATGATTGAAATTGAGGCCATGTCCATACTGATTGTTGATGATATGAAGAGCATGCGTTTAACCATTAGAAAAATGCTTCAGAATTTAAAAATAGGAAAAAATCTAAGATTTGCAGAAAATGGAAAAGAGGGTCTGGAAATACTCAATAATGTCAAATGTGATATTGCTATTATTGACTGGAATATGCCGGTTATGAATGGCATACAAATGCTTGATAAAATCAGAAGTGATAAAGCCCATCGCGATATGCCTGTTATTATGGTGACAGCAGAGTCCCAGCGGGATATTGTTTCGGAAGTTGCTGAGACAGAGGTTGATGCATACCTTCTTAAACCTTTAACCCTTGCTGCTTTAGATAAGAAAATCAGAGCAGTGATCGCCAAGGCAAATAAGCCTGACCCTGCAACCATCCATAGATTAAAAGCAAGGAATTTTGCAGATCAAGGAGATTTTCATGCTGCCATTGAAGAGATAAAAACTGCATTAACTTATAAATCCTCGGCATCAAGACTTTTAAGGGAACTGGGTTTATTGCATTTTAAAATAAAAAAGCCGGGTATTGCAGTAAAATGCCTGTTAAAAGCAGCATCGGTCAATAAACAGGATGTCATATCAAGGGTGCACATTGCAGATTATTATATCAAAAAAAATCAGCTTGAAAAAGCAGGGCAATATTTTCTTGAAATATTGTCTTTAAGTAATAAATATAATGATCAGGCCCTGGATTTTGCAGAAAAATTATTGATTCGAGGTTCAAAGGTTCAGGCGCTTGATGTTTTTTCAAAAATTATTATACGATCAAAAAAACAAAATATAGTCAGGGAAAAAATAATCGATATCTGCCTTGAAAAAAATGAGCTTGACTATCCTCTGTCACTTTTGGAGCAGAGTATCAAAGAGAATCCATCTAATTATGATATTATTTATAAGGCAGGAATTGTGTACAAGGAGATTGATGATATTGAAAAAGCCTTGAATTATTTTATTGAAGTTGACCGACATGTCAGGGGTCATATTAATGCAAAACTTCAAATTGCAAGAATATACCTGGGCCAGGGACAAGTACTTAAGGCTGATGATTATGTCAATCAAATTCTCAGAATCGATCAGAAGAATAGCGAGGCTCTTGATCTTCGAAGGGAGATGTAACAATGGGTAATGAATATTGAAGAGTTAATAATTATTCATTATTAGTGATGTGGTTAATACTTGAAGCCATGAATCCCGCACCAAAACCATTATCAATGTTTACAACAGCAATATTGGAACTGCACGAATTGAGCATTCCCAAAAGAGCTGTCATTCCTCCAAAACTTGTTCCATAACCTA
>CAZYDL010000070.1:0-13167 GCA_964646305.1 uncultured Desulfobacula sp.
AGGCAATTAACCAGGCAGATCAGGCAATCCGGCGGGATGACTGGCAGCAGGCAAAAAAGTATTTTGCCCGGGCCGCAAAAGATGCACCGGAAAATAAGACCGTGGTCGAAGGGCTGCGACGTGCCAGCCATTTCCTTGAGCTTTTGGAAGATTTTAGACAATATTTTAAAAATCCTTACCGTCTTGCCCATGCTGATATTCGCAGTAAAGCGGAGAAGCTGTTGGTTCAGGCTGAAAAAGCTTCAAACTATAGTTTTGCAATAAAAAGGCAGGCAAAAGAATTAAGCGATCTGATTATCAAGACAAACCGACTCATTCCTGTAACCATTACTTCTGATAATAAAACTTACATATTGGTTCGCAGGGTCGGAAAGGTAGAAGTCATTTCTCAAAAAAACATACAGCTGAAACCTGGCAGTTATACTTTTGAAGGAGCCCGCAACGGTTTTAAATCAAAACTGGTGCAGGTCTTTATTCCCTATGACCAGAATAACTTTAGTGTGCATATAATCTGCGATGAGCCAATTTAATAAAAAATTAGATCAAGCAAAGAGCCGGCAAAAACGAATCTACCTTATTGCAGGTATAATACTGCTGGCAAGTCTCTTGATAATGGTAGTGTTGTTTGTTATCGCCCGTGGAACCCGTGTTGAAATTATACCCGAGGATGCAAAAAAACATGCCGTATACAAAATTACAAAGGGACTGGGGGTTTGTCTGGGAGACACGGTCTATTCACTTGCCCGAAACTTGACGCTTACAGCTTCCTCACCCGGTTATAAAGTCGCAAGGGTCTTCATTGATTCTGCACATCTGGGTAAGGTTTACCCTTTGGAATTATTTGAATTACCCGGACGTCTTGTCGTTTATATTTCAGGGGATGATGATATTCTGTTAAAGACAGCGTGGCGAATCAATAATCGTGATATTGATCTTTTGAAAAAGCTTGATATCGAACTTAAAGCCGGGCTATACACTCTCACTATAGACAATCCTTTTTTTCAACCACAAGAGGTGGAGATCAATATTAAACGCGGGGAAGAAAAGAAGTTGACAGTGGAGTTGCGCCCTGTCAGCGGTCTGTTTAATATTGCTTCCAAGCCTTCTGGAGCCGCTGTCTATCTTGATAATGAGAAGGTCGGTCTAACCCCTTTGCAACTGGAGCAAAACGGGGGTCGATATCATTTACGGATTGTACGTGAAAACTATATTGAAACGGTTGAACAGCTATCAATTACCCGGACCAATCCAAAGGTGAACCGCAAATATCAACTTGAACTTAAAAAAGGCAGGGTAAGGCTCAACCTGAAGCCGAAAGGAGGGACACTATTAGTCAATGGCATTAAGAATACTGAACCCCTTGTCCTTGACGCGACTATAAAACATCGTCTGACCTATATGAAGCCAGGGTTTTATCCTGGAACTCAAACAGTTTTGCTTGTTGCCGGTGAAGAGAAACAAATCCTTTTTCAACTGAAACCTGAAATGGGGAAGGTAGAGATATTTTCTTTGCCTCCGTCAATGATCTGGATTGATGGTAAAAACTTTGGTGTAAGCCCTGTCAGCACAAATCTTTTGGCAATACCCCATAAAATTATGTTTAAAAAAAATGGTTATCGTTCTATTGTTAAGATGGTTAAACCCAAAGGGAGCAAAGTTCAAAAAATATCAGTATCACTGCTCACAGAATACCAGGCCCGGCTAAATGAATCCCCCCGGGAATATACCAATAAAGCGGGTGTCAAACTGAAACTATTTATAATTAATGACACTCTTACCATGGGGGCTCCCCGTTCTGAGAAAGGCCAGCGGGCCAATGAATTCCAGAAAAAAATCCGTCTGACAAAACCTTTTTATGTCAGTCTTTTTGAAATAACCAACAGCCAATTTACAAAATTTAACCCCAAAAAAGTGACCGGTTCTGGAAATACCCCTGTCACTTCGGTCAGTTGGCAGGAGGCGGCAGGTTTCTGTAATTGGCTGAGTGCAATAGAAAAGCTTCGCCCATTCTACAAAACCGCAGCAAATGGACAGGTGACAGGTTTTGATACCCACACCAAGGGTTATCGACTGATTAGCGAAGGGGAATGGGAGTGGCTGGCCCGCAAGTCAGGTAAGATCAAGCAAACCCTGTTTACCTGGGGAAATGACACGGTTATACCGCCTAAAACTGCCAATGTGGCAGATGAAAGCGCTAAAGGCCAGGTAAGATTTTTTATTCCCAATTACAACGATGGTTATTCCGGCATTGCCCCTGTCGGAAGTTTTGATAGAGAGTCATCGGGTCTTTATGATATGGCAGGAAATGTCAGTGAATGGGTTAATGACATCTATTCCATCATACCGCCGCAAGGGGATACAACAGCAGGCAACCCTTTAGGGGAACAGAGTGGATATGCACATGTGGTCAAAGGTGCCAATTGGCGCTCCGGTACCATTACCACTCTGAGACCGGCATTTAGGGAGGGATTTACTGCAGGACGTGATGACCTGGGCTTTCGCATTGGACGTTATTTATATGGAGGAAAAAATGAATAAATTGATTAGAATAATACAAAAGAAATATGTATTGTGGCTTTTGATACTGGCTGTTATTTTCATCACCGCAGCAACAGTTTATGCAGTGCTGCCGGCAATCAGCCTGAACTCTCCAACCTCTTTTCCAGTGGATATTTGATATGTCAGAAATAGTGAAGAATTTCATAGCCCTGATAATTTCTATTATTATAGTACATCTTGTTTACATTGGCTATATTCGTCCCCAGGCAGATATTTTGCTTGATGCGGCAAGGCTGGCAGGTCAATCAGCCCCAAGGGATCTGGTGATTGTACTCAAAGATTATGAGCAGGAAATCTGTTTTATTCTTATGATCTGGGGAAGTTTTCTCATATTGAGCAAGTGTATTATGATACTGCGAAATAATTACCTTTTTACCGTTGATTTGATTGAAAAAACAACCAAAGAAAATCTTGTACCGGAAAAAATTATTGAGCAACTTGATACAGAACTCTCTGCTGATCGCAGTCGGGCACCACTTATTCAAACCCTGCGTGCAGCCCTGTGGCGTTATGCAGGAACCAGGAGTGTACAAAATATTTCAGATGCAATTGAAAGCAGTGTTGAGGCACTTGCCGTTCGCCAAGAGGCCGAAAATTCAATGATCCGCTATCTTATCTGGGCAATCCCATCCATTGGTTTCATTGGGACTGTTCGTGGAATCGGTGAAGCATTGTCCCTTGCAGACAAAGCACTTGCCGGAGACATTGCCGGCATGACCAACAGTCTTGGCATTGCCTTTAACTCTACATTAGTGGCACTGTTGATCAGTCTATTTCTAATGTTCATTTTTCATCAGCTGCAGCGACTTCAAGATGGTCAAATAGTTGATATTCAAGCCTATTGTGATCAATATCTTCTTGCCCGGATCAAATAGCGTGAATTTATGAGAAGGCATCGCAAATCAGAAGGTTTCAACCTTGCATTTCTTGACATCATGTCCTGTGGCCTTGGAGCCGTGGTGCTGGTATTTATGCTGGTAAAGCACGATGCGGGCAGCTCATCCACAGAAACAGATCTTCTGACAAAAGATGTGCAGCAATTAGAACTGCAGCAAGACGAACTTCAGCAAACCCTGGAGCAACTGCTTAATATATCACAATCCAAAGCAGAGAAGATTGCACAGCTTCGAGCCAGGCTTACAAAGCTTGAACAGTCGCTGTTACAAAAAAAAATGAGCCTTGTTCAGAAAAAAGACCAACTGGCAGCTTTGAAAAATGATATTGCCAAAAGACCGATTGCCAAAAAAGAAGATCTTCTGGAAGATAATCGAGGCGGTGAAGAAAACTACCTGATGGGCCTGAGAGTAGAAGGGCATCGTATTGCTGTTCTTATAGACAGCAGCGCTTCCATGACCGACGAGAAGCTTATAGATATTATTAAACGAAAAAACAGTGCTGCAGCTGTAAAACAACAGGGCCCCAAATGGCTTCGCACCCAAAAAACAGTGCGCTGGATTCTCGCACGGGTTCCTAAAACCAGTCAGGTAGCGGTTATATCTTACAATTCTTCTGTAAAATCGTTGGGTAAACCCAACTGGATGGAACTGGATCATCCTTCAACCCTTGCGGCGCTTTATAAAGAGATAGATACAATTATTCCCCAGGGCGCAACCAATCTGCAAAAAGGGTTGCAGGCTGTTTCCCGGCGTAACGCCACAGATCTTTATGTGATTACTGATGGACTGCCCACGGCTGGTGAATCCCGATACGCAAGCCTTAACCAATTTGCCAATTGCAGTTCTCTTTTGGGAAAATCCTCTACAATTTCTGGTGAATGCCGGGTAAAGCTTTTTCGACAAACCATTAAAGAGACTAACCTGGGTCGTGTGAAGGTGAATGTTATTTTACTTCCCATTGAAGGTGATCCCGATGCGATAAACGAGTATTGGCGTTGGGCAGCTTTTTCAGGAGGTCTGGTGATAAGTCCTGCGGTGAACTGGCCATGAAAATCCAAAAAAAGGCTTTTGATATATTTAATCTCTCCTTTTTGGATATAATCTCCTGCGGTTTTGGAGCTGTGGTACTGCTGGTGTTAATCTCAAATACTTCTGAAAATACCTCTCAAGCAAGAGTGGTTGAGGTTGAGAGGCTTTTTGGCCAGGTGATTACCCTGAAGAATAGAATAGATGACCTGGCAAGCAAAATTGATCAGCAGACAAAAAAAAATGATGACCAGATTGCAGAGTGGGGAAATTTAGGGCATGCAGCCCAGACGCTTTCAAAGAACCTGGCAATAAAAGAAAAAGAAGAGATGAAACTGGCGGGTGATTTGCAAGGGCTCTCTCTGGTCCAATCCACTCTTCAGAGGATCTCTATTTCCCCATCGACCAGTTCCACCACTCGTGATGAAGAGGTGGGCGGTATTCCTGTGGATAGTGACTATGTCATTTTCATCGTTGATACATCAGGCAGCATGCAGTCTATCTGGACTCGAGTCTCACGAGAGATCCTTAATGTTTTGAGTATTCATCCCAAAGTAATCGGTTTTCAAATTTTAAACGATATGGGCAAGTCTCTTATTTCAGGCTATAGCGGTCGTTGGATTCCCGACACACCACAAAGGCGTAAGAGTGTGATGAAAGTATTTACCAGTTGGGCAGATGCATCTAACAGCAGCCCTGTAGAAGGGATAGAAAAGGCATTGAAACTGTATGCAAAACCTGATCAGTCAACGGCGATCTATGTTTTTGGTGATGATTATACCGGCTCCTCCTATGATCCGGTTATCGACAGGATTACCAAAAAAAACAGGCGCCGGCAAAATGGACAGCTGTTGGCAAAAATTCATGGCATTGGATTTCTCTCAAAGTACTCCACCAACCGTTTTGCCATTCTGATGCGGGAGCTTACCAAGAGGAATGGAGGAACCTTTATAGCGCTGCCCCTATAGTGATGTTATTGAAATATGAAAATTCAATCCTTTACAATAATAATCCTACACTCTTTTAAAAATCTATGCCGTTCTGTTACTTTTTCCAATAGATGATAATCTGACATGCTGATAATGATGTCTGTATTTTGTTCACCTGCACTGCGAAGCACAGGCTCCACTTCAAATTTTCGTGCATCAATAATTAAACCAGTGTAAAGATTTTCCCCTGATTTTTTACTGTTTTCACCAGATTTATCAAAATTAATTTGAGATATCTGCTTTATTTTTTCCGGCAGAACTAATTGTAAAAAGCCTCCGAACATATTGGTTTCAATTATGATTTCAACTGAAAGTGCAGAAGTATAATACTGTTTTTTTATGACTGCATCTCTTGCCGTTTTTTCTATACCTGCCAGAATAATATCATTTTTTGATGCATACTCCCCAACGCTCAGGGAATTATTAATTATCAACTGTTTTAAAATATCTATGATGTGACGATTCGCATAAGCCTGATGCAAAGCCGGACGTGACAGGCCCGATTCCCATTAACTGCCATGGTATTATTACCGCAATGCCGGATACCTTCAGCCCGGACATTGCCGGAGATCTTTCTGCCGGGATCCAGTTCCAGGTGAGCGGCGCAGAACCCGGGACATATTATCTGAATATCGAAGGGAAGCAATGCACGTTTCACAAAGGCAAAATCGATGCACCCGCCACCCCTTCACAAGTCTGGCTGGCAATCGCACAGGGTGCCCTCAGCGGGGTCGATGCATTTATGCAGGAAAAATACAAGGCTGAAGGAGACCTGGACTTGTTATTAAAGATGCCGGAAATATTTCAGAAATCATAACAATTAAATTATTATAAGGAGAAAATAGATGAAAAATAAACAAGTGTTAGTAACAGGAGGATCAAAAGGTATTGGGTTTGCAATTGCTGAAGAATTTTCGCGTAACGGGCATTCATTGATACTAGTTGCCTGGCATCAAGATGATCTTGAAAAGGCGGTATCCTTTTTATCCTTTTTATCCTTCCACTAACCGCCATGTGGCGGATCTGTTTATCCACCAAACAACAAAGCATGAAACAATCAAAGCAGTTAGCTCTTCTTTCATATAAATCGTATAAGCAGATATTCAGACAACTAAAGTAAAGATTTTATTTTTTCAAAATAGGCGCTGCGGCAATTATTTTCAACCTTTAACATGGTCTCAAAGGCTTCGAGAAAATCATTTTTCCCTGTTGTAAATAAACCATGGCCATAAACAATGGCGCTGCTGCTTTGTTCAAGTGCTTTGGGAAGTGTATTGCAAAGCCCGAAACGACCTGTACCGACTTCACCCGGGACAATGGGAGTTTTCCCTGCAAAACGTTTTTTGGGACATTTGATATGACATTGTTCGCTGAATTTGCAGGCAGCTTTTTCAATGGGGTCACAATCCATGGATGCAATAACACTAAATTTCGGATGTCCGTGTAAGATAGCCTGACACCCTGTTTTTTCAATAATTTTCAAATGTGCCGAAAGCTCACTTGATGCTGTAAGACCCGCGCTGGTGGACCCATCCATAGGAACAGGGTCAATGCATCCTTCAAGTTCATCAAGGCTGGACCCAGTCTGGCTGATATAAAGCACATCATTCCAATAATAGGATACATTGCCAAAATAGGAGTCCACAAGTTCATATTCAATGGTTTTTTGGCCTGCTTCAATAATGCTTGAATAGACCTGCTCTTCATTTGAAAAAGGTGATAAGATAAACTCAGGTAATTTTCTTTGTACAGGCTCTGAATATGGGAGGATCAATTCAAAAACCTTTCTGGCTTCTTTTGTGGCTGATCCTGTTTGAAGATTTTCAAGATAGTCTGCAAAAAATTTAACAAAACCTGCAAAGCAGACAGAACTTATTGTTACAAAGCCCTGCTCTGGACTGACCGTACCATGGGCAATAACAGCAGGCCCCTGGAAAGAACCACGATTTTTTCCAGGCACAATAATCACACTTTTTCTTTTTTTTAATACTTTAATAATCTTTTTTGAATCAAACTCATTAATAACAGGCAGATCATGGAGAAAAGTTTTTGTTTCGCAATCTTTTGGCTGAATCAAGCCATTGGATTCAAGGGCATTTTGCCCAAGAAAATTTATAAGGCTTCCATAGGGCTCTCTTGGTCTTAAAAAGATTAAAGAATTAATATTTAATCCTTTAAAAACATTTTCCAATACTTTGGTTTCATCAGCTTTACGATTCCACACAAGGGCATCATCCATACCACCAATTAGAGGCTGTGACAGCCCCTGGCTATCCCCTAGTTTTGCCTGAACAAGCTTATTGGCATATTTTCTTACTAATTGTTCCATAATTTACATGCCCCACCTGCTAATCCAAGTTCTTGAACTTTCTCTTTTTTCGGCAGACCATTTGAATCAAGGCCCCGAATGGCATAATATTTTTTTCTTGCCTTAAAAAAATCATCCCGGTTAATGGGAGGAATATTAATTTTATTGCCGCTTGATCCTGCCTGTGTAAAAAACCGGTCGGGAAGGTCATCATCTTTGATATCAAATCCGCTGACAGCATTAATAATACGCTCGTTATAGCAGATACATTCTCCAACATTCAAAAGATCCTGGGCAGTGGATTCAATCCCGGTTACAGCTTCAAAGGCATTTGCATACTCTTCAAGACCAGCGGCAAAAAAAGTGAATTTACAGGCTGTTAAAGAATCAATAACAGCATTTAAATCTTCTGCTATCTTTATAATTCTCGGTTTGCCGCTGAAACTGAATCTATCTGTGGCCACAGGTTTTCTAAAGATTTCATGGCTTATGGGATAGGCACGCAAATGACAACCGCCCCGGGTGGAAAGAGCATATCCCAATGCCATCCCATATGCTCCACGGGGATCATAGGCAGGAAGTTCCAGGCTCTTTACAGCCATGGCAGCATGGGGCTTTCCCATTTTTTTGGCATAAAGCTTTGCTCCCATGGCAAGGTCTTCTCCTTCATCTTTGCCATATGCAATATCATCAATAAGAGATAAAAGTTTTTTAGCAGTGTAATCAATCCCTTTTATTTCACGTCTGCACGCAAGAACAGATGCTGTGGATATAGTATCCATACCATAATAATTGCACCGCTCATTGGCTTTTATGACAAGGTCAATATCTTTACAACCAATAAGGGCAGTAAAGTGGGACATTGTTTCAAATTCAGGCATGGTAAATTTATGTTTTATTCCAGTTGTATCTTTATTTTTTATTCCAATTTTTTTACACATTATATGGCAGCCAAGACACCCATGTCTCTTTTGTTGATACGACCTGCCATAGGCTGCTGCATTGAGTTTTGATGCATGTACAAAATTTGTGCGCAAAAAATTATCCGTGGGCATCATTCTGCGGTTATCCATAAGATCATACACAGCACCGGTACCAAGTCTGCTAAAGCCAAATTTACCCATGAGCGCAGGCGAAGCAGATGTAAGCCTTAAGATATCCTCTCTTGCCTGTTTTAATTTATCAGGTTTTTTGATAGTGCAACGGCCTGTTCCATTCACAAGCAGGTATTTTATTTTTTTATGGGCAAAGCTAAGTCCAAGGCCGGTTCTTCCGGCTGCATGATGTTGATCCACGGTTATGGAAGCAAAGCGCACACCATTCTCAGCAGCAGGTCCAATTATTGATAAAGATGCCTTCTTTGGCTGGATTTTTTTATTAACTTTATTTGTATCAAATCCCCACAATTTGGCAGCATCTTTAAATTCCACCACATTGTCCTTGATGATAATTCCAATGGGAGTTTCACTTTTTCCTTTGATAACCATACCATCCCAGCCTGCATTTTTCAGCCTGAAACCAAGTTTACCTCCAACGGAAGAGTCTGCAATAACTCCTGTAAGCGGGGATTTGGAAAGAATATGGGTCCTGCCCGATGTAGGTGATATGCTTCCGGTAAGAGGCCCTGTAAAGACTGTGATGACCATGTCATTGTGATCCCATGGAAGGTTTGCACACTGCCTTAAATATCTTCCTCCAAAACCCTTGCCGCCAAGGTAAAATAGATAAGTATCAATATCCGGGTGCTCAATTTCAAATTTTTTTTCTGTAAGGTCAATATGCAGTATTTTACCAGCCCAGCCATACATGTAATGTATCACTCCAATAATTATTCAATCCATAAACTAAAAATTTAAATTTTATCTTGTGTTTTCTAAATGTTACATGATAATCAATATTTTTACCATGATTTTTCATTGGGTCAATGGAATGGCTTTTAAATTTTGCAATTAAATAGTTCAGCCATGAAAAACTAAAGATTTAAAAAGGTGGGTATGACTTATACAGAAGCAAGGAACCAAGCAGGAGAATATTTAAGACTTTCGTTAAACTATATTGCAAAGTATAATTTACCTGCCAATCCAGTGAATTATACGGTTTGGTATGAATATGTCTCTGGAAAAAATCTAAAATTAAAAAATGCCATTGATCACTCCGTAAAAAATAACAAACCACTCAATAATAATAATTTAGAAACTCTATATCAAAAATATGTAACAGATGGTGATAGAATTGTTATTGGTAAGCTCTTAACCAAAATTTCCCTGATGCTCAAAGATGTTACCAACCATGTTTCTGATACTGAAGGCGATCTTGCAGGGCATGGCAAAAACCTGGGAGACCTTGCAGAGCAGATCACTGAAGTCCATGATTATAAAGATATCAAAAATATTGTTGACGAGATGCTTGTTGAGACCAAATCTCTTATTCAGTCAGGGCAAAGACTTCAAACAAGAATGAAAATATCTTCCGATGATTTAAAGCAATTGCACCAGGATCTGGAAACATCACAGCAGGAAGCCCAGACAGATGTTTTGACTTCGCTTATCAATAGAAGAGGGCTTGAGAAAAGATTTGAACTGGAAAGAATCAGGGCAAAACAGAACAATTCATTATTTTCAATTATTATGGCAGACATTGATTTTTTTAAAAGAATAAATGATAATTTCGGCCACCTTGTGGGAGACAGTTTGTTAAAAAACCTTGCCATGATGATCAAAAAACATTTAAGACAAAATGACATTGCTGCAAGGTATGGAGGCGAAGAGTTTTTAATTCTTTTGCCGGAAACTCGAATTGAGGGTGCACAGGCTGTAGCTCAAAAAATCAAAAAGGCTTTGTCCCTAAAGGAATGGAAACTTAAGGACACCGGAGAAAGCATGGGTAAAATAACTCTATCCATGGGCATTGCTCTCTATAAATTAAATGAACCTGAAAAAGATCTTATTAAACGGGCCGATGATGCACTTTATCTTGCCAAGGAGCAAGGTAGAAACAGAATCCTTACAGAACAGGCTGTCACGCAAGGATGATTTTCCAACTTCTGCTTTAATAAAAACCATCTATTTTATAACATCCTGTTGATTGATCCAGTATTTGTCTATTTTTTTAATTTCTTAATATTATCCCTTGCAAATGTGATGGAAGGATCTATTTCAAGCGCCATTTCATAATATTGGATTGCAAGTTTTATCTGCCCAAGTTCCCTATAATTTGAACCGATATTGGCATAGTTAATGGCAAGGGAAGGGTCTATTTCAATTGCCTTTTCAAAGGATATAATGGCCTGTTCATGATTTTTCTGCATAAAATGACACACTCCCATGGTATTGCACATATCTGGACGCTGCCCATCAATTGCAAGACCCTTTTTGCATGTTTCAACTGCTTTTTCATATTGTCCAAGGTCTTTTAAACAAGAACCCATATGGGAATAAATATCAGGCATATTCAGTTTTACAGGATCTCTGTTAAGGGCTGTTTCAAATTCACTCAAAGCATGCTCCATGTCAGACATGGCATTGAGCATTAAACCTTTGTAAAAACTTGTATAGTATTTACCTGGCAATGCTTTTTCCAGATCATCAAGCCTGGATAAAGCCTGGGCAGGATTAAAACTCTGGGTGATTAATCTGGCAGAAAACATGCCGACACTTGATGCAACAGCTCTTTCCCTGAAGTGTGCTCCTGGAATAATTGTATAAAATGCAGGAACCTCAAGTTCTTTATGCATGGTATCAATGGCAAAAGTCTCATACTCTTCTGCTTCAAGTGCATGTATCAGATTTTCAACTTCAATTTTAATGTTATTGTTTGAAAGATCGGCAAGTGTATTGATATTGACCATCTTGTCCGGACTGGTAATAAATCCGGCATCTTTAATATTAATAAATTTTGGAAGCCCGCTTGCCACATAGTTTGATCCAGAATTAAAATCACCTGCAAGCTGGGCTGTTTCCGTAAGAGCACGGCTCATGGCTTTTTCAGGATCAGGTGATGTCCCTGCTGTCCAGACGATTTCACTTGTGGCTCCAAATGTGACTGGATCCCAGGCAAGCAGTCCAATTGTGGATATGCCAGTGTCCAGGGAAAAATCCGAAGCATAAACTTTGATCCCTTCAGCTTTTAATTTATTGAGCATTTTAATAACCAGAGGGTCTGTAAAAGAATCAAGATTGATCCCTGGAACATTTAAATTTTCATGGCTGACAATGGATGATGTATGACGTTCAACAAGTTCACAAATCCCCTGGGATAAAGCTTCTTCCATGCAATTTCCAGCACAGGGCCCATTAAATTCATTAATCATGTAAAACCAGTTAAATGGTATTAAAACTTCGTGTTTTTTGGTAAGGTTATATCCCTTTGTCCATTGCAGGGGCAGAGTATCAAAGATTGGTTTTACTTTTAATGCCTCTTTTTTATTGTCATGGACAGATTTTATAATCTGATCAAAGGAGAGGGCTTTTTCCCCCAATTCTCCAGGAGTGGAATAAAAAAAGTTTTTTTCATTTTGTTTAAAAGAGAAAAAACTGAAGCGTTCGGCAAGCTCCATAACTGCACTGGCTTCAGATTGCTCTGGGGTTCCGCCTTTACCCATCTGTTTTTTTGTACCAACCACTTTTTGAGCATCATGGCCGCACTCGGAAAAAAACACCGGAATATCCAGCCGTCCATTATCAATTCTACGGGTACAGCTTAAAATATCAAGGTCCAGGTTTTTTGTTTTTTCCTTAAACCGTGCCACAGTCTCTTGTGGAGATACAATCTTGTCCTGATCATATGTATAGCCCTTGGGGGCATCTTTTAACTCAATCTTATAGCTCATGAATAATCCTTTACAGCTCTCTGAGATCTCTTTTATTTACTAAACTCTTCCCATCTAATCTTTAAAAGTACTGCTTATATCACGGAGTAGTATCAAAAAACAATATCTGAATATTTGCCAATGGATATTTGCCGGTGCTCCATAGGGAATTTTTCATAACCCGTTCCAGGGTGATTGCCTTACGTCCGCTGGATGGACATGGCAACAAGTTCTAAGATTACCTTCGCTGACCGCCCTGAACTCGCTCATGCTTCGCTCAAACACCATGGCGGCTTAACCGCTGCGGCAATCAAGAACTTGTAAGCAATGATCCATAATGCTCCCGTAAGGCAATCACCCCGCCACTGGCGAATAATAATTTATCAATGCTCTTTGCAAAAATATAATAATTTTAATAAATTACTGAGGTGATAACATATTGTTTATACGTCATAATACATGAATAATTTAAAAATTTTTATCATTGACATTACAAAAGGTTCAACTATATATTTTAAAAAGGCTTGGAAATCGAAGAGATCACAACAATACACATAATAATAGTTCTAATGCTACTCGGTT
>CAZYDL010000071.1:0-13152 GCA_964646305.1 uncultured Desulfobacula sp.
ATTATGTATAGAATTTTATCTTTCATCTATTCCCCAAAAGAAATTGTTATTTCTGATTTAATTAAGGCTTTTTTGCCAGGAAAATCGTATGACGGCTTCCTTTGTTAACTCTTGCTCTAACCGTTTGAGTAGTGACTTTAAAACCAGCCATTATCAAAGGACGAAGAAAAGTATCGTCTGGCACAGCCGACCAAATGGCGAGCATGCCTTCAGTGCATAAGGAATTATAAATTGCTTTTAACCCGTTCAAAGAATAGAGACGATGATTTGCTGAATGAGTAAGCCCTTCGGGACCGTTATCCACGTCAAGCAAAACAGCGTCGAAGATTGGTTTATTTTTATTAAACAAATCAAAGACATCACCAGTATGAATAAGTACACGTCCATCCAGTAATGGTTTCCCTGCACGTTCGCCCAGAGCACCACGGTTCCATTCCACAACTGCAGGTATCAGTTCTGCCACCGTTACTTTTGTCGATTGAGAAACCACTTTTAGAGCAGCGGCAAGCGTAAATCCCATTCCCAATCCGCCTATCAATACCTGTGCATCAACGGTCGATTTGAGATGAGCACATCCGAGTTCTGCAAGTGCTTCTTCCGAATTATGCAATCGGCTATTCATTAGTTCACCTCGATTACCGGAAAGGCGAATGGAAAACTCCTCCTCTCTTTGCAGTAATTTCAGCTCTCCGCCGTCATTGGGTATTTCCGTTTTATCTAATAATTTCCAGGGATTCATACTACCTAAAAAATGGTGACTAATTTGAATAATCGCAAATCATTGATGCGAAAGATATATTATTAACCTAACAAGTAATTATGCGGTTCCGTTTATCTTGTAAAGTTGAATGATATCCGAACAGACACATAAAAAATCTAAATCAAGATTTTTGTATCAATATTTCTAATACCTGTAAAGGTTTTTATGCGGAATCAACTTTTGTAAAAATATAATTTATTCAGCAACGATCTACCAAGATAACCTTTATTGGAGACACACTTGAATATCGGAAACTCAATTCATCAATCTTGCTGCACCATCAAAACACAACTATTCTTTAACCCCGCTCTCTAAAAGTATATCCAGATTTTAATAATACCTTTTTTGCAAACCGTAGTTTTTCTGATTTAACCAGAATGTAATCTGTATCAAAGGTTGAAATTGCAAAAATACTTATTTCAGCTTCAGCAAGAACTGTTGAAATTTTTGCTAAAATGCCGGTTAGAGAAAAATCCAAGGGTCCTTCTACCTTAATACAGGACCAACCGGCATCGGAGTTATCAGAGTTAACCTGGGTGGTAGAGTTGCAAACAATTGATAATTCTTCATCAGTTTTACTGATTGAATAGAATGGGCTTTCATATACTTGATTTGGAATTTTATGATTTGCTGGAAAACGATGAATCGTAAAAAAATTTTCCAGAATGTTGAGTTGTAATTTCATTTGCAACCTTTATTTGGGCAATGACACTGAAACCGAATGGTGTGATAATCGGGTTTTGAGAAATTCCGGTTAATCAATTTGTTGACTATGCTTTGAACGTTTCAAAGTATAAATATACGCATCTACGGTTGTTCCTTTTTGGAGCTCCACTGTTGTCTGATCTTTCTTGCTTTTTGTAGTCATCAAGTCAGGCTGTATTTTCGTAGGTGTTCTGATTATATTTATATTCAAAGTCCAGTGGGCTTTACAAGTCCTATATAAAAATGCCTCCTTTTGCAGTCATAAAATATTTTTTTATGTAAGACAAAGTACAGGCTCTGAGTCTGAACAGCAAAAATTTTATAAAGCAGTGGGATTAGATATACATCCTGAAAAAATAATTAAGGTTTACAAATTCCACAGGGTTTGTAGCTTTCCTGAATTGCTTTTTCTTTGGTATTGAAAAGAGCAGTACAGTTTTTACTTTTTGAAAATTTGCAATCCAAATTATGAAAAACATGGGATTCAGTGTTTCCAACCAATTGATTATCAGAATTTGTGGATTCATTAATTATCTGTTTTTCAGGCTCGCTGTCATCCAAATTGATTTTTTCTAAGCTGATATCAGAAGATTTATTCTCTAGTGGTTTCACAGGCAAAGATACATTTGAGTTAGATGTAATATCACTGCTCATAGTATGGCTATTATCCCGGCAATCCTGTGAATCTTTGGAATCTGACGAATAATTGTCATAATTCAGATAAATTGTCAGGCCACCGCCAATTATCAGCAGTAAGGGGATTGTTCCTGCCAGAAAAGTTAGAAAAGATGGGAAAAAAAATGAAAAGCCAAACAGACCAAGTACAATCGCAATGGAACCTGCAATTACTGTTTTCATAAAATAAACTCCTATGATTTAAGAATATTATTAAAAGTGTGACAATTGTCACATAAGGTTCTGTTCCAGGAATCACTTCTCAATGTATTTTTAGTATATTACAATTTATTTGATATCAAGCCTTGATGATGTGCTTCCAAGGGAATGCGGGTTCCGTTTCAGGTCTTTGGATTCAAGTTTTAAAGCATAATCCATAATAAAATCACAAACATCTTCAACAAAAAAGGCACCATATTCAGTAAGAGATATGTAATTGTCATCTGCCTGGATACATTCAAACTCCTCTAAATTTTTAAGCAAACCCTGGAAAACATCTTTGGCATCTTTATTAAACCTTTTTTTAAATGTAGTTAAAGAGAGTCCTTTTTTAATCTGCAATCTTAAGAACAGCATGCGATACATCTGATCACTCTTTGATAATACCGTGTACCTTCCAATGGGTGGAATGTTTTTATTGATAAGTTTTGTATACATTGGAATATCTTCATGTTTGTCATAACTCATTGATTTTGAATATGATCTGGCTCTTGAACCAAATGCAATTATGGGCAGCTCTTTAAGCCAGTGGTATCTGTATTCCCAGAATTTTTTATTTGTAAAATATCCGTTTTGTTCATACCCCTGTTCCTGCATCCAGTGCTGCATCATATAGACCATCTCAAACAGGTCTTTATCCTTTACAAGAAGTTTTGGGTTTGTTTTGTATATTTCAATGGCAATGGGGTTTACAATTTCATGGCGGATATACTCAACAGCAGTAGGCTTAATCTCTTCCAAAATTTTCATATCCAGCTTCATGCTTTCCAATGTCTGTCCTGGCAGTCCAGCCATCATATCAATATTGCTGAGCATCCCAAGGTCATGCAGTGTTGCTATTATTTTTTTAATATCTTCTTTTGCGTGAGAACGATTACATATTTTAAGAATTTCAGGATCAAATGTCTGACACCCGATACTCACCCTGTTAATACCTATTTCAAAAAGCCCTTTAATCCTGTCTGGGTTTCTTATTGTTAAGGGGTGAGCTTCTGTTGTAATGCTGGCACCTTTGACAACATTCATGGATTCTTTGATCTTATTGATGATATCTTTCAGGTTACCATTGGAGAATGATGTGGGAGTTCCTCCACCAAAATATATACTTTTAATTTTCTTGCCTTTAAACAGACCGGTTTGAACCAAAAGTTCAATCTCTTTGATAATGCAATTAAAATAAAGTTTCTGCTGCTGTTTATCAGTTTTGTGGGGAAAAGAATTGCAAAATACACATTCTGAAAAACAGAAAGGAAGGTGAACATAAATTAAAATATTTTCATCATTTTTGATGCTTGTTTTAAAATCATCTAAAAAACCATGTACAATGGATGGGGAAATCGGTTTGTATTTATGTGGCAGGAAAAAATCAGGCTGATTTTTAGTATAATCTAAAGAGCCCTGGAAAAAATTATTTTTAATTATATCAAGTTTAGCAGTATCCAGCATAATATGTAATCACCTTAAATAGTGCAGTTTGTTAAGCACGAATCTTGGAAGCAAATGAATTATCCATTGTAGTACATAAATAGTCTGGTTATTACAAGCATATAATCATAAATATCCATAATATTTTACAAGGTCTTTAAACTTATTATCTGGTAATTAAACAAGAGCAGATTAAAAATCTGTAAGGGCCATTTTTGGATGTTTATACTCTTTAATCAAGCCTTTAATGAATTTAACCATGGTTTGGAATTTATTTTAACCTCTTAAACCATGAAACTTACTTTGCCGGGTTAATATCTTGACAAAAACTATTTTTTTATTCTATATATTTCACAATCCAACTTTAAAATAGTTTTGTTTTGAACTTGGTTTTTAAATGATTTTCAACGATAAAATCAGGAGAATAATCATGATACGTAAGATCATATTTTGTATTCTAATTACAGGGCTGTTGATGCCTGCTATCCCGGCAATTGCAATCACTCCTGCTGATGAACAATATATCAATCAGATGGTTGGTGGCGGTTTTTCTTCGTTACGCAGGGCTTCCCAGAGTATTTACCGCAACAGGGTGACGGAAAGGCAGGTTCTGGATGTTCTGGCTGAAAAATTGCTGCAGACTTATAATGCTTCTGACAAGACAGGAGTAGACGCTTTAGCCTGGGCATGTAAAGCTCTTGGTCAGTCTAGTGATATTCGTTATAAGAGTGTTCTTCAAGCTGTTAAAAAGGATGCCCAGCATGCCAAGACTCGAAAATATGCAAACCAGTCTTTAAAGAGCATGCCGGCAGGAGAGGCTGAAAAACCCTATCAAAAAGGCAGTGTAAATTTAAAAGCCTTGCAAGATAAGCTGAACAAGGGTCAATCTCCTGTGCCTGCCTCAAAAAATTCACAAAGCAAACAAATATCAGGAGAAAAGAGATATTCCCTGTCATCAATCAGGGAAGGCATGAGTATTCAGGAAGTCAATTCATTGCTCGGACCGCCAACATCAACCACAAGCCATATAACCGGAAAAAGTTTTAACCCGTTTTATTATGGAAGCGATACTGCCAGACAGATTTATCTGTACAAAGGGCAGGGGCGGATTTTTTTCAGTAATAAAAGATATTCCAATGCTTGGCGTGTAATTGAAATTGAGATCAATCCCGGAGAAACCGGTTATCCATAATGTCATCTCAAGTTTGATCATATACATTATTGAACAGAAAGGTCGTTGGTATTAGTAAATGGACAGATATGATGATATTGTTGTTGGAAGTGGTATAAGTGGATTAACCACGGCTTTGATTTTAGGTATGAATCAAAGAAAAGTGCTTTTAATTGAAAAATCTCCTGCAATAGGAGGTTCTCTGTCGCGGTTTTATAAAAAAGGGATACCTTTTGATACCGGGTTCCATTTCACAGGTGGTTTTGCAAAGGATCTCGTTCTTTTGGATATGCTTTCAGTTTTATCAATCAAAGATGATATCCAGCCTGAATTTATAAAATCTCCAGAAGATAATAAATTTATTTTTGAGGATCAAAACAAAGTTTTTAAATTCCATCAAGGCTTTGAACAGAACAAACAAGACATGCTTTCCTATTTTCCCCATGAAGAAAAGGCAATTAATACTTATTTTTCCAAGGTGAAAAGTATTAGAGAGAACACCAAAGCCATGAACATCAGAGCTGATTTTGAAATGCAGCAGCCCATGGATGAAGATTTTATCAGTTTAAAAGATATGCTTGATTCTCTTACTGAAAATAAAACACTTCAAACCCTTTTTGGTGCTTTTTCAATGTGTTATGGAACCGAGCCTTCCCAAATTTCATTTGCAAACCACTCAAGGGTTACATATAGTCTTTATGAATCCATTGCCAGGGTTAAAAATGGTGGAAATGCTTTTATCAAAGCATTTAAAAAGAAATTTAAAAAATATAATATTGATATAAAAACAAATACTTTTATTTCGTCATGTGAGGATATTGCAAAACGAAAAGTCGGCACTTTTGTTTTAAATAATGGTTCTAAATTAAAAGCAAAAAATTGTATTTTTACAATTCACCCAAAAGAGATTTTAAAAACATTTAGGGAAGAAAATACTTCTAAAGCATTTTCAGATAGAGTTAATGGTTTTGAAGAATCCATTGGGTTTTTTCTCGCTTTTATAAGGATTACTAATAAAGATCAAAAGCCTTTTAATCCAGGAATAACAACACTTTACCCTTACAATGACATGGATGAAATGTTTAACTCTCAATTAAAAGACGACCTGCCGCTGGTCATGGTGAGAAATAGTGAAGAGACCAAACATGGAAATATTAATATTATAAATGCCTTTGAATTATCACATTGGGACCATGTAAAATCATGGAAAGATTCCACAACCGGCAAAAGAAGCCGTGAATATCAAGAGTATAAAAGAAAAAGAACAAACCGTATTTGTGAACGCATAATAAAAGCTTTTCCTGAATATAAAGATTGTCTTGAAGTTATTGATTCAGCATCCATGCTGACCTTCCGTGATTATCTAAATAACCCCCAGGGCAGTGCATATGGGATAAAACAGAAAATAGGACAATTTAACCTATTTGGTCGCGTTCAGTATAAGAATACATTTGCAGCAGGTCAGAGTGCCATCCTGCCGGGAGTAGTTGGAGCCATGATGTCAGGATTTACCATTTGTAGATACCTGTTGAGTAAAGATGTGTATACAGATTTTATAAAAAATCAGCTGCAGGATAAATAAGGCTAAAAATATTATAATGAGAAGAGTGGTTATAACGGGAACAGGAAGTATTACTGCCCTTGGCAATTCCATGGACGAATTACTCAATTCCATTGAGAACAGAGTTTGCGGCACACAACAGATGCCGGAATGGGATAGGTATAAAGGGTTGCAAAGCCTTGTTGGAGCACCTGCAACCTTGCCTGATATAAAAACAATACCCCGGAAAATGAGGCGTTCAATGGGAAGAATGAGCCTTTTAGCAGTCTTTGCAGCTGATGAGGCTTTAAAAGCTGCTAAAATTGAGAAAGATGCAATTACAAATGAGAGATATGGTTGTGTTGCAGGTTCTACAATGGGGAGTGCAGAAGCGTTAAATGATACTTTTGAAACCATGCTTCCTGATCACGATCTTAGTTTATTATCATCAATGAGTTTTTTTAAGTGTATTTCCCATACAGTCTCCATGAACCTTGCCCAATATCTTGGGATCACAGGACGTGTCATGGCAACATCAGCTGCCTGTGCATCTTCTCTCCAGGCCATGGGCACAGGTTTTGAATTGATCAGATACAATAAACAGGATCTTGTACTTTGTGGAGGTGCAGAGGAGTTGCACCCTACGGTAACAGGTTCCTTTGATATACTATTCGCAACTTCCACTAAATTTAATGATCAACCTGAAAACACACCCCGTCCCTTTGATAAAAATCGTGATGGACTGGTTTGCGGTGAAGGTGCAGGCATTCTTGTGCTTGAAGAACTTGAACATGCAAAAAAAAGAGGTGCAAACATACTTGCAGAAGTCATTGGATATAATACCTGCGGAAGCGGCAATCATGTAAGCCAGCCTGACAGACAGGCCATGATTCAATGCATGAACTCAGCATTGATGGATGCTTCAATAAAACCTGAAGAGATTGATTTTATAAGTGCACACGCAACAGCAACTTTACAAGGAGACAATGAAGAAGCCGCAGCTATTTTTAAAGTATTTGGATCTAAAACGCCTGTTAACAGTTTAAAGGGATATCTGGGGCATACCCTGGGAGCATCTGGTGCCATTGAACTTGCAGCTTCAATTGAAATGATGAATAAGAGCATTATTTATCCAACATTAAACCTTGATGATGTTGATGAGAAGTGCAGTATGATAAATCATGTAAAAACAAAATTTAATAAAAATATAAATTTTATACTAAAGAATTGCTTTGCATTTGGTGGAATAAATGCTTCTATTATCTGTAAAAAATATGAGTAAAACTGACTGGGAAAACTGATAGGAACTGATAAGGAAAACCAATGAGTGATAAAATAGAAACAATGATTAACGAAGTTTTTGAAGAATCTTTTGAAATTGAAAAAGAAGATCTTAAACCAGAAGCTAATATATTTGAAGATTTAGGATTAGACAGTCTTGATGTTGTTGATCTGGTGGTTGCCCTGCAAAAAAAATTTTCAGTGGAAATAAGAACCGATGAAAGAATCAAAGATATCAGAACCCTTGAAGACCTCTCTCAATTCATTAAAGAATTAAAATCCGAGGGTCAAACTTAATGATCTTAATTAAGAATTTGATATTTTTTATTCTTGTCCTCACTTTTACAATAGATGCTTTTGTGTTTTTTGGAATTATTTTAATATTTATCCGGATTTTCAGCTCACAAAGAATAGCCCAGAAAACCTTAAGGTTTTTGATTGTCTGTTATGGAAGAATTATTATTTATGGATTTGCAAGAATACTTGTGAAAGTTAAATTTATAGATTCTTCCCAAGGCAAACATGCCCATGACCCCTGTGTATATGTGTCAAATCACAGATCAGCTTCAGATGCTTTTCTAATGGGCGTGCTTCCAGGTGAATTTATTCAGATCGTTAATTTATGGCCTTTTAAAATTCCAATATTAGGTTTATGTGCGCGCCTTGCAGGATATTTAAGTGTTCGAAGCATGCCCTTTGCTGATTTTTCAAAGGAGTGTAAAAATTTATTTTCAAATAATATTTCAATTGTTGGTTTTCCCGAAGGCACAAGATCTCTGACTTCTCAAATGGGGCAGTTCCATGGTACGCTGTTTCGGGTAGCAAAAGAAAATCAACTAAAGATTGTACCTATCTGTATTCTAGGCAATGAAGATAAACCTTTACGTGGCAGTTTAAAAATTATTCCAGGCAATGTTGAAATTCATAAATTGCCTGCCATCTCTTATAAAGAGTATAAAAACCTTAGTGATTTTAAACTCAAACAATATATCCGTGAGAAAATGCAGACATTTATTGATCAGTCCACTGGGGCAGCATGACCCAGTCCTCAATAAACAAAGAAGCCGCTGCCAAAGTGATTTTAAGCAGCAAGATTCTAACCAGCATAGAAATCGACCTTAAAGGAGAATGCAGGTTTAACTGCTCTTTTTGTCATTTAACCAATGTTAATGCCCTTGATAACTTGAATGTAAATAAACTCTCTTTAAATGAAATAACAGGTTTAATAGCCCAGGCCAGTGAACTTGGTGCTCAAAAAGTGATTTTATTTAATGACCCTGTCAAACAACACCCTGACACTGAAGAAATTATCAAATTTATCAATGAAAAAAAAATGCACGTAAAACCCTTTTCAGCGGATTTGAGCTGCAATCCATCTGGGAATCATGGTTCCGGCAATGGTGATTATTCTCTTATTAAGTGTTTAAAACATAAAGATTCATGTTTTGTCACTGTGGACGGTTTAGTGTACCCATGTGTTGGGATGCCGTTGTCAATAGGTGATATACGAAAAACTACTTTGAAAAAAATTCTCAGGGATAGTGAGGTCATTGCAAATCTTAAAAACCATGAAGCCATGATCAAAGGCCCCTGTAGACAATGTGATAAATTCTCCAATTGTTATGGGTGCCGCGCAAGGGCATTTGCTTTGACAGGAGATTATCTGGCATCTGATCCTCAATGTCCTGAAAACTGCGAAAAACTAGATAAAATTACTTATCTTCCCATGTCAGTTGAACAATTACTACCTCAAAAACAGGGTATGTGTGTTGTCTCAAAATTATTAAAAGTTGGAGAGCGCTATGCCAGGGTTGAATCTGTTTTTTCAAGCAAAAGCCCTTTTATTAAAAAGGACAAGAGTTTAGAAGAATTTGCTTATATGGAAGTAATGGCACAATCAGCTGGTGTAATGGATGGCTTTGAAAAATTTGATACTGATCAGGCTGATCCTGAAGGGTATTTGATTGGTGGCCAGAAAATAAATATTTATGCTAAAACCTATGTTGGAGACAGACTTATCATTGATATCTATAAAACAACTAAATTTGGAAATTTTGGCATACTGACGGCAAAAATATTCTTTAAAGATGTTTTAATTGCAGAGGGTGAAATAAAAATCTATCAAATAGACGGGACTAAGTCATGAAGAAGATAAAGAGATCTGAACAATTATTAATAATTTTATTGATGGTGATAATAATCCCTGTTACACAAGCTTTTAGCTCAGATGTAGAGAATATTTCATCTGATGCCATGGTTGATGCATTTTTACTGGAAGTAGAACAGAACATGAGCAGTATTAATACAGTGCATGCAATGTTTGTTCAAAAAAAAGAGATGGCCATGTTTGACATCCCAATTACAATCAAAGGAGAATTTTATATTCAAAATCCTGATAAGTTTTCCTGGATTGTTGCTGAGCCAATTGAATACACATTGATTTTAACCAAAGATAAAGTTAAAAAATGGGATAAGTCAAATGGAACACAGGAGTTATCACTAAAGGATAATCCCATGTTTAAAGCAATGATAGAACAGATAACTTTCTGGTTTTCCGGTTCATATGGCTCATGTAAAGATGATTATGATATAAAACTTATTCAAAAAGAACCTGGTATCCTGGAATTTGCACCAAAGAGACATAACCCGGCATCTCAAATGCTTACTGCAATTACTCTAACTTTTCAGAATGATAAAAGATATATTTCAAAGATCACACTTTTAGAGAAAAATTTAGATATTACAGAACTTATTTTTAATGATGTAACCATAAATTCTAAAATCAATAAATCTGTTTGGGAAATAAATTAAAAATTGTCGAAAAAACCTGGCATAAAATTTGATCAATTCAATGAATTTGACAAAGATGATCAATTCCAATCCCCTGATAAGTTAAATAAATTAGGTAAGTTAAATAAATTATACAAATTTGATAAATTCTTTAATTTTACAGGCAAGCATAAAAAGCTTTTTCTTCTTCTGTTTTTTCTTTTAATAACCACAGCCCTGGTTCGAATTGCCAGGGTGGATTTTGTCAATGATATCTCTGTTATGTTACCTGATTCTCCTGAACTCAAAAGAACTCTTCATTTTATCAATAACTCAGATATGTCAGATACTATCGCCTTTTCCATAACATGTAAAAATGGTTCCAATAAGCATTTAATATCAAAAACAGATGCTTTTTCAGCAAAATTACAAAAACTCTCTTTGATTACACAGGTTGTAACGGGAATTGAAAATTTTGATATTTCTAAATTAAGAAAAGATCTTATAACTCTTTTACCTCTGCTGCTCTCTAAAGAGGAGTATCAATTATTTAACGATATTGAAAACAATGAGTACCTCATTGAAAAAGCAAGACAGATGTTTATTATGCTGACAACACCGGGCAGCTCTTTTTTGCAGACATCTCTGAGCGCCGACCCCTTTGGATGGTCCAACCAGATACTTAATAAGCTTCAGGCTTTGAGCAAAGCAATGGGTTTTGATGTTGAGCTTGATAATAGACATTTTGTTGACAAAACCCATCAATACTCACTGGTTATAGCTAAAACTTCTGCTCCTGTTACAGATGCCAAAAAATCGCAAACCCTTCTTTTGGCAATAAATGATGTCATCAAAACATTTCCCGACCTTGATATAGTCACGGTATGCGGACATAAACACACATTAAGCAATCAAAAAGTTGTTAAAAAAGATATTTTTATTACCACGATTATCATAACTCTCAGTTTTATCCTGTTAATGCTCTTTATGTTTAAAACATATGATGCTCTCACAATATTTATTTTACCATTTTTTGCCATTATTATTTCTGTTTTTATATCCAGCTTTATCCTTGATTCCCTCTCTTTTTTCATGATTGGGTTTGCAGCTGTAATCGCAGGTATTTCAGTTGACTATGGGATACACCTGTTTGTTGCATGGAAAACTCAAGGGTATCAAGGGTTAAAAAAGACAATCAGGCCTGTTGGCATAGCTTCATTAAGCACCATGGGTGTATTTGTCTCTTTTTTTATCTCCTCTGTACATGGGTATAAAGAACTTGCTGTTTTTTCCATTCTCAGCATTGTGATCTGTGTTTTTTTATCAATATGTTTTGTGCCCCATTTCTGGGGTAGAAAAAACTCAATTCTAGATATTAATATGCCCGTAGAATTATCAATTGGTAAAAGTAAATTAATATTATTGGGGTGGGGTGTGATTTTCTTTTTTTCCATGATATGCATGGTAAATTCTGATTTTACAAAAACCACTGATATCTCTGCCTTTGATGGAAGTGAACCAGGTGTTTTTGATGATGAATCAAAATTTTATAATGTCTGGGGGGGCCAAGAAAAACCCGGTATTATTGTGACACAGGGTAAGGATATTGAAACAGCCTGGCAGGATTATGAATTAATAGCTGATAAACTTAAAAACAAAATAGATGGCTTTAACTCGCTTGCCATTATTTTGCCCTCAAAAAAACAGCAGAGAGAAAATTTACACGGGTTTAAAGAATTCTGGTCACAGGAAAAAATATCAATGGTTAAAGAAAAATTTATCAATGCTACACAGACCTATGGGTTTCAAAAAAACGCTTTTAATAAATTTTTCCAACTGCTTGAATCAAATGATCTTTCCATTACCACCCAGATACCAGAAGTATTACAAATATTTGAAAAACATTTTGTCAAAGAGATGGAATCAACAAATCTTCTCTCTTATTTCCATGACACAAAAGAAAATCTTAAAAAAATAGAGTCAGTGCTAAAAGATTTTCCTGACTCCTATATTGTATCAAGAAGAGAGCTCTCTTCTAATATTGGGGAGCAATTAATTTTTGACTTGAAAAAGATATCTCTGTTTGCATTGTGCTGGGTATTTATATTGATTATGTTTTTTTTAAGAAAACCCATGGATATACTTCTTTCATTGCTTCCCGTTGTAACCTCAATTTCATTTGTTTTTCTTGCTTTGCATCTTCTTTCCATTGAGGTCTCTGCAATTATTCTTATTACATTGATTATTATTTTAGGCTTAAGCCTGGATTATGGAGTTTTTATTTCCAGTGCTGATTCTATTAAAACCCGGAAACCTGTTATAATAGCTGCAACTTTTTCAATGCTGACAAGTTTGATGGGGGCGGGTGCTTTATTATTTGCTTCTCATCCTGTTATGTTTTCCATTGGAATAACCTTGGTAACAGGTATAATTGCAGCTTACCTGAGCGCTGTTTTCTGCATTCCTGCTTTTAAAAAGGTGTTAAAATGAAATTTTTCCCAATTGTTTTTTTTCTATTGTTTATGGCAGGCTGCACAATTATGGATCCGCCTGAACACAATTTTATTGCATTGGACAATATTAATGAGATAAGAGCATATAAAGAGA
>CAZYDL010000072.1:0-5897 GCA_964646305.1 uncultured Desulfobacula sp.
GTTTTAGCTATGGGAGTAAGAATTTCTAAAAGAAGGTGACAATCTCTATTGTCAGGGTTACAGGCAAGAATATCCTCATACATGCCGCATTGAAGAATAAGGGAAAGAGAACCTTCAACCACAGCACGCTGGAACAGCAGCATGCGTTTGACATCGGGATGCTGGATAATGGGAATGGGTTTTGAATCTTTTGGCGCTGTAACTTTCCTGCCCTGATGTCGAGACCTGCAATAATCCAGAGCTGCATAATAGGCAGCAGTTGCAATGGCAGTGGCACCCATTCCAACTTCAAGCCTTGCATTATTCATCATCTGGAACATATAGGAAAGGCCTTTATGCTCCTTTCCCACAAGCCAGCCAATACAATTATTGTTTTCACCCATGCGAAGGCCTGTAATGGGCGCTCCGCGATATCCAAGCTTGTGAAATACCTGGGTAACAATGACATCGTTTTTAATTAAATCCCCATTATCATCAAATCTGAATTTTGGTACAACAAAAAGAGAGATACCTTTTGCTCCAGCAGGAGCTCCCTGAATCCTTGCCAGCATGAGATGAACCACATTATCCACTCCGTCATGGTCTCCTGTGGAGATGAAGATTTTTTCCCCATTGATTTTGTATTTCCCTTTTTCCATGGATATGGCCTCGGTGCAAAGATCTCCAAGCGATGTTCCAGCTTCAGGTTCAGTCAGCGCCATGGTCCCCTGCCATTTACCTGAAAGCATTGGAGGAATACAGGTGTCTTGAAGTTGTATTGATCCAAAATTTAAAATCAGTTTTGCAGCTCCCATGGTGAGCCCTGCATATACGGAAGCTGAAAAATTGGCTGTTGCAAAGATAAAATTAATACACAAAAGCAGGGAAGACGGCATATTTTCTCCTTCCCATTTTTCTGGGAAACCTGCTGCTATCCAGCCGTCTTTTCCCAATGTTTCAAGCATTGGTCTGACTTTTTCATGGACATGCACATGACCATTTTCCAAGGATGGAGGATGGCGGTCCATCTCTTCAAACATGGGATGCATGGCTTTTTTGGCAAGGTCCGAAGCTGCCTTGAAAACCATATCCATGGTCTTTGGAGTATGATCCTTGAGGTAATCAGGGGTATCTGATGAATATTTGCCTTGTCTTGAGAAAAGGGTAAACTTAAGATTTTTCATACTCATGAATTTATCTGCCATGGTTACTACCTTTAAATTAATTTTTTTGGTTGTTTTATATGAAAGAGCTAATTTAAATTTTATGGCTATTTCATGTTTTGGTTTCTGCCCTTTAACCTTAAGGTCAGAAACCAGAGATTGTGAGCAAACATTGGTGTAAGACCAGGTCTGCCCCATGGCAGTTAGTCAAAAGAGGCTTCATCCATGCTTAGGGCTGCATCTGACAAAGCCTGAACAGAAGCCATTCTTCCCTGGGCCAACGGTAGTATGGTTTCCATGTAGAAACGGGCAGAAGTCACAACACCCCCATAAAAAATTTGATTCTTTTTTCCAGGTTTTTTTTCCAGGGCTTTTTCAGCAGTAAGAGCTCGCCATAAATGCATCCAGCCAAGGACTACGTCTCCTGTTGCTTCGAGAAAAGGATAGGCATTGGCAAAAGCTGTGGCGTATTTTTCAGACATGGCAGCGCTCCCAAGTCCAAAGGCTGTAATACCAAGTGTTTCTGCTGCTCTGCCAAGGGCTTCAGCCATGGGTACCAATGATTTAAACTTTTTTGCAGCAACAATGGTTTTACCCATTTCATCAAGAAGACCTTTAAACACCATACCCTTTTTCATGCCGATCTTACGGCCCAGAAAATCCATGGCCTGGATACCATCAGTACCTTCATAAATAGATGCAATTTTTACGTCCCTGACCAATTGTTCCACTGGAAATTCTCTTATATAACCATAGCCGCCAAAAACCTGCACAGCCTGGACACAGACTTCAAAACCCCGCTGGGCACAATAGGCTTTTACCACTGGAGTTAAAAGCTCGATCATATCCCCGGCCTGCTCCTGCTGTGCTTTATCTTTGGCATTCTTTTTTTGATCAACACACATGGCAATATAATAAATCATGCTTCTCATGCCATCCACATGGGCCTTCATCCAGGTCAGCATTCTTCTTACATCCGGGTGGCGGATAATGGGAATGGATTCAGCTTCAGGATCCTTTATGCTGGCAAGATCTTTACCCTGGATTCGCTGTTTTGCATAATCAAGGGCATAGAGATAGGCAAGGGATGCTGTGGTGCTGCCCTGAAATCCAACACTGAGTCTTGCCTCGTTCATCATATGGAACATAATGTTAAGCCCTTTGTTCTCTTCGCCAAGCAGAAAGCCGCGGCACTCTCCTTTGGAGCCAAGCGCCATGGAACAGGTAGCAGAGCCATGGAACCCCATTTTTTCTTCAATCCCCACACATTGTACATCATTGGGTTCTGCCAGGCTTTTATCTTCATTGACCCAGATTTTTGGAACAATAAAAATAGAAATACCACGGCTGCCTTTGGGTGCACCCTCTATACGTGCCAGAACCGGGTGAATGATATTATCTGTCATATCATGTTCACCATTTGTGATAAAAATTTTATTGCCTGTAATGGAGTAGGTACCGTCACTGTTTTTTTTGGCAGTTGTGGTAATGGCACCCACGTCAGATCCTGCTTCTGGCTCGGTGAGGAGCATAGTGCCGCCCCATTTGGCAGTATAAAGATTTTCAAGGAACATGTTTTTTAATAGTTTAGTACCAAAAAGTTCAATCATCTTTCCAGTGCCGTGGCCCATATGGATATACCCGCTCAAGGCATAATTGGCTCCCACTGTATACTCCATGATGGCAATGCTGATTAAAAATGGTAAACCCTGACCTCCCCAGTCAGGATCTTCCATGGTTGAGGTCAGATCTGCCTCTCTTACCACTTTTCTGGCTCTGTGAAATGAATCAGGTACTGCTATTTTTCCATTTTCAAACCGTACTCCTTGTTTATCACCGAGTGCCAGGGTGGGTAAAATTTCTTTTATTCCCACTTTCCTGGCTTCGGAAAGAATCATGTCAAAGATTTTTTTTGAAAATCCTTTATATTTTTTAAAGCTTAATAATTTTTTGGCATTGAATTGTTCATAAAGGATGAATTCAATCTCTTTTTGATCTGCTATAACTTGAGTCATTGTTTTTTCCTTTCAGTTTCTGCCCTTTAGGGTATGTTTTTTTAAAATTAATTATGCCAGCATACCCCCGTCACAAATCAGGCTGGTTCCAGTGGTAAAAGAAGCTGCATCAGACACAAGATAGAGCACAGCGCCTGCCATCTCTTCAGGTTTTGCATAGCGTCCCATGGGAATCTGGGAAACAGCATAATTACAGATCTCTTCAGAAGAGATAATGGCTGATGCAAATTTGGTGTCAGTGAGTCCGGGCAGTAGATTATTAATCCTGATTCCCTTTGGTGCAAGTTCTTTTGCCAGTGTCTGTGTCATATTTACAAGGGCAGCTTTAGTGGCAGAATAAATTCCCTGGAACATTATTGGTTTTACGGCATTTATGGATGAAACATTAACAATGGCACCTTTGTTCTTCATCAATGGCACAGCATGCTTGATCATGAAAAAAGGTCCCTTGATATTCACATCCAGCGTTTTATTCCACAGGCCCTCATCAGCCGTCAGCATTTCACCAAAATGGGGATTGGTGGCAGCATTGTTCACAAGGATATCAAGGGAACCAAATTTTTCCACGACTTTTTCATACATGGCTTTGATCTGGTCAGGATATCCTGTATGGCAGGCAATTGCTTCTGCTTTGTGGCCATGCTCTCTGATTTTGGCTGCGGCAGCCTCCAGGGGGTCAATTTTCCGGCTCACCAAAATACATTGTGCTCCATACTGGGCAAGTTTTTGTGTGATTGCCAGACCTATTCCGCGGCTTGCTCCTGTTATAACAGCGGTTTTTCCTTTTAAATTAAAATCGTCCATCTCTTTTCCTTTTTATTAATATTTCAATTGTTAGATCAGGCATGGGCATCCCGTACAAGCCTGTTTTTTTATGCAGCTTTATTCTTTTTTGATTGTTTACTCCTTTGTTAAAATAAGGCAATTTTGTTGTAAAACTATAAATCAGATGATTCAATAATTTTAAGGGCTGCTTTTTCAAGTGCAATTACAACAAATATCAGCACTGCAAACCGTTCATTGTCAGTGATTTTATTAAAATACCTGTAATAGATCTGCTGGGCAATGACAGCAAGGCGGAATAATCCAAAGCAGTAATAAAAATCAAACTGCTGTGTATTCCTGCCTGTCTGTTTTTCATAATAGTGCAATATTTCCTGTCGTGTTAAAGCTCCGGGCATATTTGTGGGCATTGTCCTCAGCATCTGGATCTCCTCTGGATCATTTTTTTCCACCCAATAGGCAAGGGAGTTGCCAAGATCCATCAAAGGATCTCCATGGGTTGTCATTTCCCAGTCAAGAATTCCAATGATTTTTTCAGGCTGATCAGGATCTAAAACCACATTATCAAATTTATAGTCATTGTGTACAATAGTTGGATGGTCTGTATCCGGCGGCATTTTTTCCTTTAACCATGCCATGATACTTTCACACTCAGGAGCATCTCTGGTTTTTGCTTTTATATATCGTTTGCTCCACCCCTCCACCTGACGCTGGACATAACCTGCTGGTTTTCCGATAAAATCAAATCCTGATTTTTTAACATCAATCCCATGGATATTGGCAAGCTGATCTATAAGGTTTATGCACAATTGTTTTGCCTGGCCCTGTGAAAAAGAGAGTTCCCTTGGTATATCTTTTCGCAGGATAATGCCGGACAGCTTTTCCATGATAAAAAAAGGAGAGCCTATAATTGAAGTATCTTCTGTGTATGCAAGTGGTTCAGGACAATAGGGAAAAACAGGATATAAGGCTTTTAATACCTTGTATTCCCTTCCCATATCATGACCGGCCTTGACCTTTGCTCCAATTGGAGGGCGGCGCAGCACCATCTGCCTGCCGCCCATGTCAATCATATATGTTAAATTGGAAAATCCGCTGGGAAACTGGGTTATGGCGATGTGTCCACTTAAACCCATAATGTTTTCCTGTAAAAATTTTTTTATTGCAAAAGGATCAATCTCCTCGCCGGGTCTGATTGCTCCAGCTCTATCTGTTACCCCCATAAAATTTTCCTCCATAATTTTTAAAATTGAAAAAAAATTTGCCTTATATCCTTCTCATCAAACCAGGCAGAATGATTCCACAAACTTGATTAGATGATCTGCATATTGATCAACCGGTATTTTTAAATTTTTGTATTTCCAGCGTTTTAGATACCACTCCTGCTGCATTGCCTTTATCATACTGGCAGTTAAAGCATGATCCATGGATTTAAACACACCTTGTTGTTCTCCTTTTGCAAGAATATCTGTAAGAACTCTCTGGGTATATGCTTCCATGGATTTAACCGCCTCGATATTACGGGCTTCCATGAATGTAAAATAAAACCATTGACCAAATAATTCAGAAAGAAATATATGGGCTTTAATAACTGCCCGCAGTTGTTTATGCGGGTTTACATGGGAGCTGGCAACCTGATCAAGATCTTTTTTTACAATGGACCACCCCTGGGTTTGTATGATATCCAAAAGTACTTTTTTACCTGGGAAATAGGCATACAATGACCCGAGGCTCATACGGGTTTGCCTGCTTAAATCCCGCATGCTCATGGACTGAAAACTTTTTTGGCTGCTTATGTAGAATACAGCGTTAAATATTTTTTCTAAATTATTTACAGCAGTTTTCTCTTTTTTAATATGTATATAGTCTTTATTTTTATGGAATACTTCCCTGGAAATATCCTGATTTGAGACAGCATACAGTTTTTTAAATTCTTTATAATTCATCTGATTACTCT
>CAZYDL010000072.1:5907-13008 GCA_964646305.1 uncultured Desulfobacula sp.
CTATTGATATGTTCTTAATATCCGCTTAGCCAGAGAAGTTTTATGCACTTCATCTGCACCATCATAAATTCTTGCAGCACGCTCATGGCGGTAGAAAAAAGCAAGTATGGTATCATCGGTCATGCCAAGGCCGCCATGAACCTGCAAAGCTCTGTCCACTATCTTGTTCATGGTATTTGCCACAACAAATTTAATCATTGATATACTGTCCCTTGCTTTTTTAGCTCCCATGGTATCAATCTGCCAGGCAGAATTAAGGGTCAAAAGCCTTGCTGCCTGAAGTTCGGTTGCTGATTCAGCAACCCAGTCTGCTGGGTTGCCAGAGTTTTTCCTGAAGGTGAAATTATCCGCTCATTGGCTCGTTGGCACATAAGGTCAAGTGCCCTTTGGCAGATTCCCAGCCAGCGCATGCAGTGATGGATACGTCCAGGGCCAAGACGATCCTGGGCAATAACAAAGCCATTACCTTCAGAGCCCAGCAGATTTTTTTGCGGCACTCTGCAGGATTCAAATAAGATCTCTGCATGGCTGAAATAATCACTGCCTTCATGTCCCATGACTGGAATATTCCTTACAAGATTAAATCCTTTGGTATCAGTGGGTACAATGATCATGCTGGCCTGAAGATAGCTTGAGGCTTCAGGGTTTGTAACAACCATGGCAATGGCAAAATCAGCCCCGTCTGCTGCCGTTGTATACCATTTATGACCATTAATGATATAATCATCCCCATCCTTGACTGCTGTGGACTCCAGCATCACAGGATTGGAACCTGGCATGTCAACTTCTGTCATGGCAAAACATGACCGGATTTTACCTTTCACAAGGGGATTAAGATAGCGCTGTTTTTGTTCGTCAGTGCCATGCTCATGCAGAATTTCAACATTACCTGCATCGGGAGCCTGGCACCAGAATACATAGTGTCCAAGGGGTGATCTGCCCAGAGCTTCTGACACAAGACCATGTTCAAGAAGGGAAAGTCCCATTCCTCCACATTCAGTGGGGAAATTAGGTGCCCACAGCTCCATTTTTTTTACCATGGCCTGCTTCTCTCTCAGTATGGGTAACAGCTCTTTAAAATCTTTTACCAGAAATTCAGGTTCAAGGGGAATAAGCTCTTTTTTCACAAATTCATTAATCATCCCCACAATGGTTTTAATTTTCTCTGAAATTGTAAACTCCATTTATATCTCCTTTTTTTGTTCTATTCCTTAAAATTCACAGGCTGTTATTGAAATTTTATTCAATAAGAGATCATTGTGATCCAGCCACTTTTAAAAAAGCCTGTAAAAACGGATCTATATCCTCAATAATGCACAGGTCAGAGTGGCGAAATATCGGGGCATCAGGATTATTATTAATACTGACCACAAACCCGGCATCTTTCATCCCTGCAAGATGCTGGGAAGAGCCGGAAATGCCGCAGGCAATATAAAGTCTGGGTGAAACTGCAGTACCGGTTATGCCAACCTGGTGTTCATACCCGATCCATCCCATGTCCACCAAAGGCCGGGAGGCACCCACAGCAGATGAAGAAAAGCATTGTGCAAATTGAAAGATTGCATCAAGGTTTTCTTTCTCTCCAACTCCACGACCAGCAGAGACAATTATCTTTGCTCCCTTTAAAGTCTGATTTTCACAGGCTTTTTTTATAATTTTTCCATGTCTGATGCGCCTTGTATTGTTGCAGCCTGGATGAAAAACAATTTCATGGATCTCCACCTGCCCCTTTTTTCTATTATCAAAATTACCAGGTTTAAAATTTCCGGGCATCAAGGTTAAAACTACAGGCATGCCCTGTGCCGGCCTGACCATCATATTTTTGGTATTGCCCAATACAGGCCGTGAATAGAGCAGGCCTTTATCATCCATTTTGATTTTATTAACGCAGGCTATGGATGCTGTATTTAATCTAATGGCAAGCCCGGACGCAAAATCCCGGCCCTGGGAGGTATGGGCCGTTAGAATATGTGAAGGTTTAATTGTCTTAATCAGCTTGAAAAGGCATTGTTTATAAACATTGCTGTCATAGGTTTTTAAATCATAGTTTTTAAGGCCAATAACATCCATACCAGTCTGCTTTGCAAATTCTTGAGCAAGAGGCAAAGGGTCATCAGAGGGAATAATAATTTTAATTTGACCAGCTTTTTTAAGTTCTCTAATTTTAGCAGCTGCAGCTGTAAGCTCCCAGGTAACAGGTTGGATCAAACCATCAAGTATCTCTGCAATTACTAATATCTGTTTCATATCAGAGCTTTGTCATGCAGAATTGTGAACAATTGTTTTGCCTTGCTGTTGTTTGATCCCTGCAAGACATGAGCGGCTCTTGTTTTTTCAGGATCTTCCATTGAAACAAAGGTTTCTCTTGCCTGAACTGCCCCGGTTGTTTTTGAGAAAAGATCAGTTTCATTAAAAGTCATGATCTCTTTTTTTCCTGCCGCCAGCATTTTAGATAGAGTTGGATACCTTGGAGTATTTATACCAGCCTGAATGGTCAAGACTGCAGGCAGTGTGATTTCAAGAGCATTTCGTATCCCATTATCCATCTCCTGCTCAACTTTGATTGAAGAATTATCCACAGTCAGCTCAGTTTTAACCACTCCTGTAACACAGGGCAGGTCTAATATCTCAGCAAGCATGGGGCCTGTCTGTCCAGCCATTAAATCCTGGGACATAATCCCGGTTAGAACCAAATCATATGATTCTTTTTTAGCCACAACAGCCAGCTTTGATGCTGTCTCAAAGGAAAAATTATATCCAGTCTCTTTGGTTATAACATGATATCCCCTGTCAGCTCCCATTCCAAAAGCCCGCTGAATGATTTTTGAGTTTTCACATGGGCCAATGGTCACAACATCCACAGAAAAATCTCCCCGAATGCCATGGTTTTCAAATTCCTGTTTTAACTTAAAGGCTTCTTCAATGGCATGGGCATCAAACAGGTTCATATCCCCATTTTCATTGCTCTGTTTAATGCAAATCAGACTTCTCATACAGACAACATGCCTGTGTGGCAGGTTTATGTCAAGAAAAAACGAACAAACGTTCATTTTTTATCAGCCACTTAAACAAATTTTTTGAAACAGGCTTTGAAATTTATTGTTTAAGTGCTTTTTAGATGTTAAGGCATGGTTATGTTTCCCTTTGGAAACAATTAAACACGTAATTGATTTACTGCAAACAGGAGCACAAATGAGACCCGTCATTCATATTATTCTACATTTTCTCATTCCCATAGCCGTCCCCTATTTGTTTCAAATGAAGAATAAATTGAAAACCATTGCTTTATTGTGTTCAACAATAATTATAGATCTTGACCATCTCCTTGCTGACCCGATATACGACCCTAATAGATCCAGTATAGGATTCCATCCGCTGCATTCCTACTATGCCATAGCCATCTATGTTGTACTGTTGTACTTTCCCAGAATTAGAATATTAGCAATCGGACTTTTAATCCACATATCTCTTGATTATATTGACTCTTTGATGATGGTATGAACAGCGTGCAGAAGCATCTTGTCAACATCAACTCTCCTTTTTATCCAGTACCTTGCGTATTTCCTGTGAAAGATCATTCATCGCAATGGGCTTTAATAGAAAACCTTTAATGCCCAGAGATGCTGCTTTTTTTTCAGATATGTTTTCACTGAATCCTGTGCAAAGTAAAATGGGAATATCAGGGCGTATTTTTATCAGCTCAGCCGATAGTTTATCTCCGGACATATTCGGCATTGTCATGTCGGTTATAACCAAATCAAAACTGCCGGGAGCTGCACGGAAGGCCTCAAGGGCTTCAATGCTGCTGGTACGTGAAGTGACTTTATACCCCAGATATTCCAACATCTCTCTCTCTATTTCAATTATCTCTTTTTCATCATCAACAATAAGAATGTGTTCACTGCCGCCCTGAAGTTTCGTGTTTGGATGGATTTCCTGTTCCTGGGCAGAACTTTTTTCCACCGGGATATAAACATGAAAGTTTGATCCTTTTCCAGGCTCGCTGTAAACCTGGATAACACCTCCCATGCTATTGACAATACCATGTACAACAGAAAGCCCCATGCCCGTTCCTTTTTCTTTCTCCTTGGTGGTAAAAAACGGATCAAAAATTTTGTCTGTTAAATTTTTATCCATACCTGTGCCTGTATCGGATACTGTCAGACAGGCATAGCTTCCAGGTATCATATTAGGAGTTATCAGATCATGCTCACCAAATTTGAGTTCTTTGAGACTTACGTTCAATGTCCCTCCGGTCTCCTCCATGGCGTGATAAGCATTGGTTGTAAGGTTCATTACAATCTGATGAATCTGCGTGGGATCAGCTTTGATAACACCACAGTCTGTTTTGATATCCTGGTTGATCTCTATTGTGGTGGGGATTGAAGACCTGATGAATTTTAATGCTTCCTTTACAATGGGCTGTATCTTCATCAGTCTTAATTGACTGCTCTCTTGACGGGAGAAAGCAAGAATTTGCCGGACCAGATCCCTGGCCCTTAAAGCACCTGTATAAATTCCATTAAGATTTTTTCGGAATCGATGGTCTCCAGGGATATCCTTTAACAGCATCTCTGTATACCCTACAATGGGGAAAAGAATATTGTTGAAATCATGGGCTATGCCGCCGGCAAGGGTGCCGATGGCTTCCATTTTTTGCGATTGCAAAAGCTTTGATTTAAGCTTTTCTTTATCTTTTTCAATCTGTATCTGTTGGATCTCGGCAGATAGCCTGGCACCAATGATTTTCATTACATTTTTGGTGCGCTTGGTCATGTGTAATGTGTCACGGGAAATACCGCAGAGGATACCTATTGTTTTACCTGTTCTGTCTTCCAGGGAGACACCCACATAGCCTTTTGCACCCATTTCCATCAAATCAGGATCATTGGGAAATAAAGCACTCACATTTTCATGATATACACAATAACATTTACGGATGGTTTCGTCACAGGGGCTGCCTTTAAGCTTATAAGTGTAATCGGCTACAGGCTCACCATCTAAGACCATTGCAATGGCTTTAACCGTACCATCTGCACAGCTTTCTCCAATGATGGCGCAGTCACACCCAAGCCATTCACAAAGCTTGACAACAATGGTGTCAAACAACTCCTGCCCGATTATGCCAACCGTGCTTTCCACAAGAGTTTGTATTTCACGTTCGTTTTGTTTTTTTTCTGTAATATCCATGGCCGTACCACGGTAACCCAGCAGGTTCCCGTTATTATCAAAAAATGGAAATCCTGTTGTTTCCATGGAAAATTGTCTGCCGTCAACATGCTGGGCAATATTTTCAAATTTTATAAATGGTTCTTTGGCATCTTGAATTTTGCTGAAAATATGGGCAACTCTTTTGGCTTCCTTTGCAGGCATTAAATCAAAGAGTGTTTTCCCAATGATTTGTTCAGGTTTAAGCCCGTACACATCAATGGTTCTGGGACTTATATAAGTGTAAACACCATTTATATCCACCTCCCAGACCTGCTCTGCTATATTCTCCACCAATAGACGATACCGTTTCTCACTCTTTTGCAGAGAGTCCTCTATCTGCTTGAATCCGGTGACTTTTTGCTTAAGGCCCCTGATCTGATGTTCCAGTTCTTCATAGTTAGGTTTTTCAGACATAAGTATTTCCAATGTTATGGTTTGCCGCGCCAATAAAATAAGGGCTTTCTTTTAATTGCCCGCGGTGGACCGTAATATTGTGGGTCTCCAATGCCATCATGGCTGCGTCTGCCCCAAAACGTGTTAAATCATACTGGCAGAGCAAAAGAGCATTATTGCGGATAAAAAATTGATTGGTATGGTTTTCAAGAATATTTATATCATTTAAGCTCCATCCCTGCTCCAAAGCCCACACCATATCACCAAGCAGCCTGAAGCTCTTTGGGGCCTGAATGCTTTCAATGGCTTTATTCATAAACTGCAACTGGTTGGCAATATCCGGCACGCCTGTACTGGTAACTATGGTGCCGTTGCCAAGTAGTTTGCTTATCTGAAATCCGAAACGTTCAAGACCCTCTAATATTTTTGGTAACCGGGTGTAAGTGGAAATGACAAGCAGGTGATCACCAAGGGACAGCCCCTTTGCCAAATAAGAGATGCCTTCATTTAAACACTCTTCAATCTTTTTATAAAAATGGGTGATGTGGTCTGACTTTTTGACTGTAAGATCGTTTATACCAAGTGGTAGTCTACTGTTATCCCTGGAAAGAAAATTCTGCAGCTCCTGCATCTCAAATCGTCGTTCATTTTTTCCACCCACCCGATAACATTTGAGACTTCCGGAATTTGTCCAGCGCCTAAGAGACATCTGAGACACATTTAAAAAGGCAGCGGCTTCTTTAATAGTAAGTAATTTGTCCATTCAAGCACCCAGTCCTTAATAATGGTATTATTTTATATTCTTTTCTTATCAATGATATACAATGATATACAGAAAATCAATAAAAAATTCCCATTAAACAATCTTGTAACGTAATTTTCAAATCCTGGGTAATATGCTCTGGAATTTTATCGGGACATTCGGGTAATTATACATCGGTTCTAATCATGTTCGCCATAGTGGTGTCCATTGGGGGCTTATTTTTAGCAGCAGATATTTTTCATAACAAACAGGGAATAGATTCACAAATCAAAGGAGATTATGATGCCATACGTTAATATCAAAATCACAAATGAAACTGTTACAAAAGAACAGATATATGGTAATATTGTACGGGAATGCAGCATGATTTTTGTGTTTATAAAAACCAGGAAAGATTATTGTTCATGAATCAACAATTAAGTTATAATTAATCCCATGCAAAGAAAAATTGAATTACTGGCACCGGGTGGGGATATTGAGTCCATAAAAGCGGCAATTATAGCAGGAGCAGATGCTGTATACTGTGGTTTGAATCAATTTAATGCCAGGAACCGGGCCGCAAACATAGATCTTGAAGATTTAAATGGAATTATACATCTTGGGCACAGGCATAATTGCAAAGTATATCTAACCCTTAATATATTGATAGTGGGAAGTGAAACCCCTTTTCTTATAGGCCTGTTGAATAAGCTGGTTAACACAAACATTGATGGGGTGATTGTTCAGGATTTAGG
>CAZYDL010000073.1:0-12904 GCA_964646305.1 uncultured Desulfobacula sp.
GAGCAATAGCCAATATAAAATTAATGGGAACAGTTCATAAACACAGGGAAGAATTAAAACATCTTACAGCAAAACTGTTTCAATCCCAGGAAATTGAGTGTAAAAGAATTGCACGTGAGCTTCATGATGAAACAGGATCTGCCCTCATAGGAATTAATTTTAACCTGGAGGCTGCTGAAAAAATCATACCCCATGATGACTTGGACATGAAGAATATTATCGGGAATATTAAACAACAGATCAATCATACCTACCAGGAGATGAGACGTATTTCCCACTTATTGCACCCTGCACTATTGACGGATTTGGGGCTTGAACCTGCCCTGGATGCGTATTTGAACCAGATTGACAAACAAAGCCCTTTAAAAATTGATTTTAGAATGATTGGATTTACCGGGCGTATTAATCCAGATATTGAAACTGTACTTTATAGGTTTTCCCAGGAAGCTTTGTCCAACACAATCAAATATGCCAAAGCCACTGTATTTAAACTTTCAATCATACAAGGCTATCCCATAATTATTTTCATAGCTGAAGATGATGGAATCGGATTTGATCTTGATGATATTAATCATAAAAGGCCTTCCCTTGGACTGCTGTCCATGAAAGAGAGAACAACCATAATGGATGGCAGATTTTCTATTCACACAAGCCCTGGAAAGGGCACTAAAATCAGGATTGAAATTCCCATAAAAAACAATGGGCTGTCAATTTTAAAAAATCATACAGATTTTTTACAGGAGGATTATGAAATATCAGCAGATTAACATTGTCATTGCCGATGACCATACTATTGTCCGCCAGGGATTGCGAAAGCTTTTGGAAGAAGAAAATTATATAAAGATAATTGGAGAAGCTGAAAATGGAAGAGACGCAGTCCAGAAGGTAGAAAAATTAAAACCAGATGTTATAATCATGGACATTGCCATGCCGATACTGAACGGAATTGAAGCCTCCCGCCAGATCAAACAGCACAATTTGAAAACCAAAATAGTTATCCTCTCCATGCATGACCACAGCCGGTATATCAGAGAACTTTTAAGTATTGGTGTGTCAGGCTACGTGCTTAAAGATGCTGCAAGCGGTGATATAATCAAAGCAGTTCTGGCAGCTGTCAAAGGAGACATTTACCTTAGCCCTTCAATTTCCAGCCAGGTGATTGAAGATTATGTAGAAATGAATAAAAAAACATCCCAGGAAGAGTTATACGATACATTGACAAACAGGGAACGAGAAGTCTTTCAAATGGTTGTTGAAGGATATTCCACCAAAAAAATTGCGCAGACATTATGCCTTAGCCCAAGTACAATAAAATCCCACCGCTCCAATATTATGGAAAAACTTAAAATGAATAATATTTCAAAATTAATTCAATATGCCATTCACCTTGGAATCATTGATATTCAAATGCAATAAACATTATAAATGCTCCACCATTGGACTGTTAAAACTATGAAAAATGAAAAAAACTACACAATAAAACAACACCCGGAACAACACACTATTCAAATAATGAAACAGGCAGGGATCGATTTTGTGGCCACACTGCCCTGTGATCGGACAAAAAACCTGCTGCCCCTTGCCCTGGAATCATTTAACTCCATAGAACTTACACGGGAAGAGGATGGTCTGGGTATATGCGCCGGAGCCTATCTTGCAGGGGCCCATCCCTTGATGATTATCCAGAGCACCGGACTTGGAAATATGTTGAATGCCCTGGCCTCTTTAAACATTGCATCGGCCATACCTGTTCCAATCCTTGCAAGCTGGAGAGGAGTTTATAAAGAAGGTATTGACTCCCAAATCCCTTTTGGCAGGCAACTGCCGGCTATTTTAAAAGGAAGCGACATCAGCTACTCAATTATTGACAAAATTGAAAAGCTTGGACATCTTTCCAATGTAATCAAGGATGCCTATGACAATTGCCGACCCCATGTTGCACTTATTTCCCCTGAAATATGGGAAGATTCATCATGCACTATCTGGCAGGAGAATCCTTTTTTAACTATTCAAACCAGACTATGTGGAGAGATCAAATCTCTCAGTCCAATTTCCCAACCTGAAATGACACGTTATGAAGCAATCTCATGCCTTGGAAATCTCCTTGACAGCCAGATTGTCGTGGCCAATCTTGGAGTACCTTCCAAAGAATTGTTTGCTGTCTGTGACCGGCCATTAAATTATTATATGCTTGGTTCCATGGGGCTTGCCTCGTCCATGGGGTTTGGGATTTCACGGTTTACCCATAAAAAAGTCATGGTTCTGGAGGGAGATGGCAGTATATTGATGAATCCAAATGCCTTGATCACCATTGGTCAATATCAACCCGATAATTTAATGATCATTGCATTGGACAACGCATGTTACGGGTCCACAGGTTCCCAGAGGACCTATACACAAAACAGCCTGGACCTTGAATATCTGGCCAGAAGCTGCAGGATTGAAAATACTGCCAGAATTCATACTGCACAAGAACTCAAAGATGCTGTCCGCGATTTTGAAAAGCAGGGAAAATTATCATTTATCCATGTTATATTAAAACCAGGAAACTCATCTTCTCCCAACATTCCTCTAAAGCCAGAAAAGATTACAAAAAGATTTAAGAATTGTCTGGAAAGCTGAGTTTTTCTACAGGTTTTGTAATTTTAAATAGTTTATTCTGGATTTGCTTTTTAAGGTCCTGGGCTGCCTTAAGAGCTGCTGCGCGATTAGATTGACGTATGGTAACAGGTATATTCATACCCTGAAATTCTATACTGCCCATGTTTGCAGAAAAAGCATGGCCATTACACATAGAAACACAAAGCCCGCAATTAAAGCATTTGGATTTATCAAATATCAAACCTTTATCAGCTTTAGAATGGATAGCCTTTACTGGACATATATTGTTAACACGGCATACAACATCACACTGCTGGCATTTTTTCTCATTAAATCGGATTTCATGATCAGAGCTGCCCCATACATCCTCATATGTAATTTCAAATATTGGTTTTCGATTTCGAACATCAACTACTTTTAAGGGAATCTGCTCATCAAGTGTTAAAATATGCATAAGCATATTTTTATCAAGTATTGGGATTGGCACAGCCCAGGTAGTTATAATATCAGGTCCATGCCCAGTGGCAAACCCTCCCATCAAGTCAGGGTTCATTGCGTGCATGTCAGCAAAACCAGTAAGGTTTGGGTTATCAGCACTGCTTCTAGTGCCGGCCCCGGTAACAAAACCCGGTGCCCCATTGATTAAAACTTTTGTTCCAATACCAATGGTTTTTAATTCAGGATCATTTTCAAGGGGATTAAGTTCACCACAGCCGCAAAAGCTCATCTCTTCATAATTGCCTTTCATCATTTCAGAATGAAATATTGTTGAGACAGCATCTTTTCCAGGGTTAACAAAGGCCAGGTAATTTTTAAAAGCATTTCTTGATGCATGCAGCATGGCATGGGGAATTTGCTGGAGAGTTGTAAAGGAAGTTAGATGCTGTCCCTCTATGGTCTCTATTTTTACTTGAACCTGTTTGCCTGATACCAGGTCTTTAAATAAATCTCCCCCACCATAATCAGGGTCTTTTATACTTGGCTCAGTTCCCAAAACAATCAAGTCAAGAATGCCGATTCTTTCATTTGGACAGGGGCCCACCTGGGCTGGAACATTATTTATCCAAACTTTTTGAGCCTTTATAAATGTATCCGGCTCAGCTACTTTAAAAGAGAGAACAGCATAAGTTCCACTCATGAGAGCACTTGTAGCCGTGGTAACCACATCTATATCGCCGAATTTAATTCTGTCTCCTTTTCGAACCCGGTCACAAATTTCCTGGGCTGTTAAAATAACCACTTCTCCTTGATCTATTTTGTCCTGAATTTCAGAAAAAGTTGTTGAGGATGTTGATTTTGCCATCTTTATTTTAACCCAATCTTATTACTTTTTTAAATGCCCTGCTTTTTATAATTATTTCACTCTAATTGAGATCTAATTATTCAAAGGTCTCAGGCCATGCCTGTTATATTATGCAATTATTTAATTTTTCCATTATTTCTTCCTCTACCACATGCCAGCCAATAAAAGCAAGACAGGTCGTTACACTATCAGACCATTTTTGCCACTGAGTATTCCCTCCTACAAAATTCAGCATTTGCGTTTTGTCAGCAAATTTGACAGGTCCCTTAATCCTGAATAATTCTAAAGGAATGGAATTTAGAAATTCCATGAATATTGCTTTATCCATTGTTTTTGTTGTTTTAAATGAAAATGTGATAAATCCCGCTTCTTTTGCATTTGTTGAACTTTCTCCATTAAAAGGAGCATAAAAATCTTTTTCAGGATCATAGAGTGGAAAGCTGGAGTTTTTAATCACATCCTGGCTCTCCTGTTTTAATGGTGACCAGATAATATCAGGATCAATATTGCAGTGAAGTGTAGGGATAACAAAACCCTTTGCAGATTCTTCTTTAATCTCTTTTAAAACAATAGGAATCATTGATTTATCAAGAGTATCAATTTTATTTAAAAGAATAATATCTGCCTGATCCAGCTGGCTTTGGAAAACAGTTCCAAATGCCTCCCTTGCTTCCCAAAAATCACCGTCCACAACAGTTATTGTTTTTTCAAGCTGAAAATGTGGTAGAATCATCCTGTCGTTTAAGGATTCGATAATTGAGAGAGGATCAGCCACTCCAGTAGCCTCAATGACAAGTCTTTCAGGAGCATATTCATATTTTAAGATTTGAAGACTCTGAATCATATCTGTTTTTAATGAACAGCAAATGCAACCACTGGTGAGTTCAATAACATCTGCCGCAGCTGTATTTTTTATGAGAGATTTGTCTATCCCTATTTTGCCGAATTCGTTGATTAAAACTACTGTTTTGGATAAATCAGCAGTAGATTTCAAAATTCGTTTTAACAGCGTTGTTTTACCTGTTCCAAGAAAGCCTGTTATTATGAAAATCTTTGTTTTCATTATGTTTGTCAGCTTTTATCAGTCGATTCTTTTTTATCAGATTTTTCCTTCTCTTCTTCTCCTTTTATCTCTTCAATCTTTTCTTCTTTGCTCTCTTCCCTTTTTTCAGCTTCTTTTATTTCAGCTTTTTCTTTTTCAGCCTTCTTTTTTTCCTGTTCCAGTTTTTTCTTGGCCTTGGCTTCTTCTTTTTTTTGTTTTTTCTCTTCAGCCTCTTTTGCAGCCCTTTCAAACACATCATATCCCAAAATGGATTCGGCAATATATTCTGACATATCTTTCATGACAATATCAGAATTCAACACACTGATTCCCACCTGAAGACCCTGGTAACAAAATGGGCAGCAGGATACCAGTTCTTTTGCTCCCGTCTCTTCAGCTTCTTTTATTCGTCTTTGAGCCATGCGGCCCTGGACATCGGGGAAGCCTGCTTTTAAACCACCTCCTGCACCACAACATCTTGAATACTCTCTGTTTCTGGGCATTTCGATAAGGTTTAATCCAGGTATGGCAGCCATGATCTCTCTGGGAGCATCAAAGCCACCAGTAGCCCTTCCAAGATGACAGGGGTCATGATACGTAACAGTTTTATTTACTGGATGAGTAAACTTCAATTCTCCGGATTTTAACAATCTTGTCAAATATTCCACGGTATGAAGAACTTCAAAATTTAATTTTCCAACTTTAGGGTAATCCTGCATAATAGTTTTAAAACATCCGGCGCAGGAACTGATTAATGTATCAATGCCCAGATTATTAAATTGTTCAATGTTTTCCTTGAACAATCTTTGATATTCAGGATCGCCCATTCTCAACAGCACGCTGCCACAGCATTTTTCATCTTTCCCAAGTACACCATAATCAATATCCAGGGCCTCAAGAATATTAATTGTATTTATTGCCACTTCCTTTACGTTTGCATCATAGGAGGCAGTACACCCTAAAAACAATAACACCTTACCTTTAGTTTTCTTGATTTGCCTTGGTTCTTTGGCAATCAGATTATCTTTTTTTGCACGTCGGGACCATTTAGTCCTGCCGGCCCTTGGCTGCTGCCACGGGTTATCAAAGGTCATCACACTTTTTCTGAGAGCTTTCTGGGGCTCGAGAGGGCCATAATCTGCCCTTACAATTATCCTTCTTAATTCTTCCCAGAGATTTACTGTATCAATGTGAGCTGGGCACACTACTTCACACTGACCACAAGTGGAACACTCATACAGGTTAAATACAAATTCATCCACCTGCTCTTTTGTAATTTCCTTATAACCGCTTATTTTACCAATGACTTTTTTTAAAGACTCTCCAACTCGATCACTTTTCATGATTCCTGCAAGAAATCCACTTTGTGATCTTGCAAGCTGTAAAAAATCAATGATTTTTCGACGGGGTATCAGGCCCTCTTTTGAATCTTGATCATGGACGGGGCACCATGAAAGGCATTCCCCACAGCGCGTGCAGGCATCAAGTTCTATCAGGCGTTTAATGTCAAGTTTATGCAATGGTATCTTTTTTAATGCATCCTTGGTGGCTGTTTCCGAACTCAAAGATGTTTCAGCATCTTTTTTATTTTCTGTTTCATCAATTTGGGAGTCTGACTCTTTGCTATCTTCTTTGATCATTTTAAACACCTTTTAATAATATTCCGATTAAACCCGTTTTTCATTTTTGACTCCGTCCACAGCTTCTATAAAATAGGTCAGAGGTGTGTTGAAAATATGTCTCATTTTCCCAAAGGGGAGGTAGGCAATAAATACAGCAGCCAATATACCATGAACGTACCACATGAATGGATAAACAGATGCCCAGTCAAAAGGAAATATAGAAAACAATAAGGAAAAGATATACCCGACAAAAGAATAGACGGCCACATCAGAAGGTATTCCTGTGACAAGAATTCTTGCACCTTCAAGGAAAAAACCTATTAACACAAGGCTGCCGATAATTATAAGGGTGATATTATCCTGATATTCCGAAACCACGTAGTCTGGTTTAACAACAAATCGTTTAACAACAGCCCATATAATACCAAGCAGAATAAAAAGGCCTAAAAGGTCGTTAATAAAGGCGGTGAACCAGTGGTTTTTATCCACAAGTGCAATCATCCAATCCCCTTCAGGATTAAAATAGAACCCAATGGCTGTAAAAAGGCTTAACATAAGACGCAGTAAGATAGCTGAGAAAATCAGGGAATGCATGGACCAGCGCGAAACGCTCTCCTGCAGAATTCTTCTCTGGAAAATTATGTCAAGAATAAATATTTTAATAAGAGAAAACAGTTGTTTTGAAAAAATAGTCTTCCAGATTGATTCTGAACTTAAACTGATTTTTTTAGGCAGTGATTTTTCTTCTCCCTTAACGCTTCCCTGGAACCAGAACAGTACCATGAAAAACATTCCAGCAATAAAAATTATTCCTGCAGCTCCAAAAACAGGGTGTCCCATTGCAAGGGGTGAATTATGACACATAATACAAAGAAAACTTTTGGATGGCAGTACAGCTGAAGGAGCTCCCACCAGATTTTTTTTAAAATGACATTTTTTACATGTTTGTTTGTCAGATGTATCTGCTAAAATATGCTCTGAAAGACTTATGGGAGCAGAATCATGGTTGACATGGGCAAGCTTTACCATATTATCTTCAGGATCAAGTTTTACAAATTTTGATTCAAAATGGCATGCCTGGCAGGAAACTCTTAAATGGGGTGCATTGGCAACACCTTCGGAATGGGGTTGATGGCACTCAAGGCAATCAGCCCCGGTCTTTGTTTTATGAGGAGAGCTGGCAATGTCGGTATGGCAGCTAATGCAGGCGATAAAACGATGTGCAGGCTGATTTTTATTAAAAAGCTCAGGTGTAATTTGAATGCTGGTTTCATTCGCTTCCACTATTTTTTTTATATCTTCTTCTTTATGACAATCATAACAAAATGCCTGGGAAGCAATAACTCCTTCATTGGTATTAATATTTGGCATCCTGTGGCAGTCAATACAGACTAAAGGTTCCAGGGCAGGCTCTTCAATGCCTATTTCATCAGCCTTTAATTCAGTATGACCTTCAGCAGCAACAGCCGGAGTATGGTTTAAAACACCTATAAATAGGAGTACGGCGCCACAAGTCAGAATAGACAGTATTGTTTTTAAATTCATAAGGCAGTTTCTCTTTGAAATTTTAGTTATCATTTTTATTAATTAAACTGATTTATCATTAATTATTTGCTGACGGTTCCACTCTTCAGGATGATCTTCCATAAATCTTACCTTCTCAATCTTTCCGGTAAAAATAGTTTTTTCCAGAGGGAAAATATCTGGAACAAGGTGAGTATCAGACATATGGATAACAGCAATATACATTACTGCCAATACGGCTTCATGGAAGTGGAAATGACTTGCGATATTGATAAAATAGCCAGGGAAAATACTGGAAAAAAATTCTGGAAAACAAAGTATAAGTCCGGTAATCCCCATGCTTTGCATACCAAGCATTACTGCCCAGTAATCCAGTTTTTGGAGATAACTGAATCGATCAAATAGAGGAGGATTCCCCTTTTTGAATGCATATCTTACATTTTGATACATATCCTTTATATCTTTTTTTCCTGGTACAATGGAGCCCGGACCAAATAATTTTTGTTTTAATACAATCTTATAATAAAAGAGCCAGGAGACATGTACCAGTATCCCCATATAAAGAAATGCAGCGCAAAATCTATGCAGCCATCCTGCACCGCCGGCACCTCCAAGTAGAGAGACCATAAATTGAGCCCATCCAAATCCACTGAAATGAAGGAGAAAGCCTGTAATTGCAAGTAGAGTAAAATTAAAAATAATAACAATATGCAAGATTCTGTGCAGAACATGAAATCGCTGATAGCTTGTCCTGTCTTTAGAATTTATTTCCATTATTTATGCCTCCTCAATTTTTCCTGGAGTTTTCTTAACATCAAAAGTCCTGTGTGCATGTAGAAAAAGACAAGAAAGGCAACGACAAAAATTACTGACAATCCTCCCAGCCCGTGAACCCATTTAAGGCCAGTTTGTTTTGCATCATTTTTCTGGTCAATATTTTTTGTGCTGTCATGAATAATAATATTTGCAAATTCAGGTGTTGCATCAAAATGACAACGTTGACAGGTCTTTAATACTACATCCTTATCCTTGAGCGAAATAGTGGTATGAGCGCCATGACAATCTGTGCAAAAGGCAGCCTTATCATATCCCAGATTCACTGCTGCCTTGCCATGGTAATTGGCAAGATAACTATTTTTTTGTTCCAAATGACATTCTCCGCAGCTTTGTGTCATAAGTTCTCCGATTTGAATACGAGTCAGATGAGATTTGGAATAGTGAGCTGAATGACAATCTCCACATGAGGGTGCAAATCCTGTTTTAGAAGGTTCTCCATCATTTTTCTCTTTAATGGAAGCCTTTGCATGTTCTCCTTTGAGAAAGCGTTCATGTGCATTTTTATGGCATTTTTGACAGGCATTGTAATCAAAGTTTCTTTTAGTTTGGGTTTTTAAAAAATCATCAGCATCTGGATCAGGATGTATTTTCCCCATGCCTGTCATTGTTCCATGGCACTCTTCACATTTAAGCGTACCATGGGCAGCAACTGCATATTGGTTCATATCCACAAACCAGGTAGATGACATAAAATCAGCCTTTGCCAAGGCATTAGAATTCCATATCATTGCCAGACAAATACACCCTGCTGTTAGCAAAATATAGATCCATCCAATCTTCATCTTATTGTCTGTTTTTCTAATTTTTTTTTGCAAATTTTTCTCCTGTTGTGAAATTATGATACTACCATTAAATCTGCTACAAACTATGCTTTATGCCCGTTATTTGACAGAGCAGCAAAATAAAGATCAAAAAATGAAATAGACAGAACATGCAGTAAATCAAAAACAGTGGATGCTGTTTTAAGACTGTCTTGTTTCTCATCAATCTGCCGTTTAAGACTGCGCAGCTCAGTGGTGATTTGAGTTGCAGTGTTGTTAATAGTGTCGTCAAGTCCAAGTTTAAAAAGCAGTACTTTGTTTTTTTCAAGAACTCTGAGCCGTTTCCACATGGATTCAAGATAGACCCGTATTTTTTGTGGTTGATATATTTTTTGCCCGATGAGCCACTGAATTGATAAAAACTCCAGGCTGCCTGCCACGATTCTGGAATTGCTCAGTTCCCGCCTGATGGATAAAAGCAGTTGTTTGGCTTCTTTACCAGTCAGTTCTTTTCTGACCGAAAGGTTTGAACTGCTGTTTTTTAAATCAACATGTTCACCAGCATTGTCAGTCTCCCTAATCACAGCATCTATTATAAATTGATTAGCCTCTTTAAATTTAGGGTGCTCAAGATGAGGTCCTAAAAGATAAAAACACCCTTTTTTTGATGGAACTCTTACAACAGCTCCATGACCCATAAGGGTTTTTTTTGCGATTTTGTGGGTTGTAAGAAAAGATGTTTTGGCAGTGAATTCTTGATATACTGCAAGTACCCATGATGGATCGCCAGCTTTCATACCAGGCCCCCCATAAAGAGGTGCGTCAAACCTAATAGTTTTGTTTTGATTAAAAAAAGAGGTTGTATTCAGAGTCATTGCTTCTCTGACTGGATGAAATATAAAATCATGGCCATAGGCTGCACAGGACTGACATATCTGAATCTCCTTGCTGGGAAAAAGTTTGCTCAAATTTGTGATTTTAACATCCACAAAATTAAATAGATCAAGGGGTTTTTGTGATGATTTCATGGGGAGGTATGCTCCTGCACATGAGCCTATATAAACACCTCCATGCTCAACAAATGATTTGATATTCTGTCCGCCCTTTTCCCCAAGGCTTTGGGCTACTGCAAAGGTATCACCACCAGAGATAACCAGCACGTCAAGTTCTGTGATCTCATTGTCCTGTACAAAAAATTCATCCAAAAAGACCAGGTCATAAAAGCCAGCTTTTTCAAACAAATCCACAAACCAGAGCCAGGAGTGAGAAGTTCCTGACCCTGCATATATTCCTATATGTTTGGATTTCATTTTTTATCCGAGGATGTCACCAATAACACTATCCAAGGTTTCCTTGGTCAACTCGAGATCTGTACCAATACTGGCAAGCTCCAGCATGTTTTCTTCAGTAAGTTCAGGACACATGAGAGAAAACATTGGTTGAATTCCGAAAATCATGGATACTGCCTGTCTTCTTTCCCACCAGGTTATTGCCTCTTCTGAAATATCAAAAGCATCAAAAATAGGAGTTGTAGGACACCAAGGGCTAAAAAGACCTTTACCCGGAATAGCAATATCCCCTTCTATAGAGTCAAAAGAATCTTTTATCTCATCTAGGGTTGTTTTGCCACTTAGTTTAGCAACCGCAAAAGGATCAATTCCATATTTTGCACATGCTTTTAAAGCGTAGCCAGCATCCTTTGCAGAAAGACCTAATTTTTTCAATTCAAGCAGAGCATAGATATCTGAAACAATAACACCTGGTTCTTCTTGTTTTGATTCTTCGAGCAATGCCGGGTCTTCATCAAGAAAGAGTGCTGTATTGCTTGCATAGGGTGTGAAATAATCGGCGCTATGTCTATGTGTAATGGGATCAATCCATTCACTTATATCTTCTTCACCCAAAGCAGAGAGCATATGTGCCACTCCTTTTTTTTCAAGAAAACTGTTCTCTTTAACTTTTTTAAGTATTTCAAGGGAGCGTTCAACATAATCTTCAGGTTCTGCAATCTCAATTAAGCCCATGCCTCTGAAAGCAAAACCTTTCAAATTTTTAGTCCCGAATAACTTGCCAAAGCCAAATCTATCAGGGCTGCTCCACTGATTAAAACAGACCTGGGCATAATCAGAACCTTTTTCGCCGGCAGGGCCGATCAGCATTGTCTGTAAAAGATCATCTCCTACAAATTTTCGAAGTTCTTCAGTGGATTCCCAAACATCTTTTCCCCAGATATCAGCAGCATCTGAAATATCAGCTACACCATCATGAATCCATAAATATACAGGAGATTGGGATTTGCCTTTAACTACAATATAATCAAAACCTGAATATTTAATCTCCACTCCCAACTTATATATAATAGGGCAATGACAGACATTGTCTGTAACAGGACTTTTTGCAGTTATCTGACTTGAGGCAGATGCGGTATATGTTGTACCGGTAAGTAATCCGGTTCCAATAATTATTGGATCATCTTCTTTATATTTTTCATATAAATGTGTTGTAATTCCAATCCCACCAATTTTTTCTTCAACAAGACTTTCATCCAGTTCAGATTCTTCAACTTCTGCAGTTGTTAAATCTATAACAAGGATCTTATCGGTTGATAAATATTCCATATCGATTTCTCCTTTTTAATCCACTGTAATTGCGTCAACCGGGCAAAAAGCAACACACATTGGCCCGTAATCATCCATATCTTCACAAAGGTCACAACCTTCTCTGAGAAGCATGGGTTTTGCCGATGCATCTGCTTCCTTGTCAGGATCAGCCTCTTCACCAATCTTGTTAATTTCAAGCCCTTCAGGACGAGCAACAACCAACACCTCTTCTTCTTTAAGCATCACCCCAAAATAGTCTTTTTTTTCCCGTGCTCTATAGGCTACAATACATGCAGAAAGAAAGGCAAACCCATCATCTCTGTGATAACTGCATACCATTTCACATGCCATGCAATTGGTACATTTTAAGGCATCAATTTTAATTCCCATATTATCTCCTTGATTATTTCTATTCCGAAAGAACTAAATTCTAAAATCCTTTCATGATTGTGTTGAACGACAACCATTACTATCCGCTTGTGGCGTTTATTATGATTGTTCTAAAGTTAAAATTTCGTCTCCTTAATTTTAAATATTAACAGGGTTACTAATCTTAAATAGATTTTTATTAGTAAACAATAACAAAATAGATGTCAATAATAAAATGTTTAAAC
>CAZYDL010000074.1:0-1605 GCA_964646305.1 uncultured Desulfobacula sp.
CACGGGAAGCATCTACAATGCCTGAAACCATATAGGTTTTTCCGGCAATTGTAATTTGATCGCCTGTATGAATATCATAAGTTCTGGCATAGGAAACCTCTGCAAGCACTTGATTTTTTCCTTTTTCAAAAAAAATCCCATTAATTATCTCTGTGCGCAAAGTTCCTGGCCCAACAGGATTATCACCTTCAATTCCCAGCATTATGGTAAAACGATCTTCATCAAATACCCAGAGCAGTAAGCCTAACGCAAACCCATCAATTCCCGGCAGTTGTTGAATCTGCTTTATCTCATCATTTTTTATGGTAACTGCTGAGCAGGCAAACACTGGGCCTGTAAGATTTTCTGGTACATTGCCTGCTCTTTGCACTGTAATATCAGCACCAATCTCTTTGAGTGGTATGCGGGCAGCTTCATTATATGCCATTGAAAGGGCGTTAATGGTAATTAAAATCGCAAGTCCAACTGCAAGGCTGAACACAGCGGTAAGTGTCCTTCTTCTTCTAAAATACAGCTCTTTTAATAAATATTGTATATTCATTGGCTGGCTCCATTGTTAGGGAAAAAACACTCTTGAGAATTCATACTTGTTTGCAGGAGCTCAAAAAATTGTTTTTGCTGGTTTTCATTGAGAATCGTTTTAATATCAAGAAGATGAGAAATCACCACTTTTTGAATATTTTCCTGGATCATTGCAATCTGTTTTTGCAATTGTTCAGCCTGGGAACGTGTGACATCTTTTTGGGATAAAAGTTTAATAAGTAAATCTTTTTTGATTCCCATGGTTGAATAAAGTTTGTTAAGCTGATTGTGAAACAATGCTGCCATGGACTCCATTTCAGCCATTTGGCTCTTGGAAAGTCCTAATATATGAAAAAAATGATGACTTTTTTCTGTTTTAAGGTCTGCAACCGGCAAAGCCCGATGACCATGATGATAAGATTTATATCCAGCAACCACTATTACTGCCATGTTTATTGTTAATGATAAGATCAACAATAGTCCCATCCATCTGTTCTTCATAATGATACTCCATGATTTGTGGCAGTCATATTTGACCTGGCGGTCACACGTAAAAATCCGTCAGCTATTGAACCAGGCGGCACTGCATTAAAGCTGTCAAGAGATAACGAGGTCCGTATTATTTTCCGATCCGGGTAGTGTGCAGAATACGAGAGTTCCTGAGGGTTCAATTGATTCTGGATCACAAGATTGCCAAGAAGTGTTCCGCTTAAAAGACCAATAATCACCATAGCTGTCATTGCAGCCGGAACAGGCAGTGGTCGTAAAACATAGTTTCGGAAACGATCCAGCAGGGAAGTATTGTTTATTCTTGCCATGACCTGTTGAGTAAACATGGGGTCAGGCTCAAGCTTCGGTAGTTTATCAATGGATTGATAAGTATGCATCATTGCTGCAATCTCTTTTTTGCACTCCCTGCAACTTTGAAGGTGGATTTCAATACTCGCTTTTTGAGCCTGGTTGACTTCTCTATCCTGAAAAGCTGATAATTTTTTTCTAATATCTTTGCATGTACTCATAAAACTCCTGTAAAAATTTAAGCTCGACAGCCTGTCGATCAATGGAAACAATTAGATATCAAAT